>LJUE01000062.1 GCA_001303885.1 Planctomycetes bacterium SM23_32
TCCTCGGAGAGCAGCACCTTCCCCTGTTTCTTCCGGTCATCCGCCTTGCAGCACATGATCACCGAGGGATTGCCTTCGCAGTAGTCGAAGCCGGTGACGGCGGTGCACCAGTCGTACTCGGTGTAGACCGTCGGCTCGATGATGTGAAGCGGCGGTTGATGAATGTCCGTGTGGCGAAAGCCGCGGACGTCGGCCAGTCCCGTGAGCAGCGGCGGCGCCTTCCCGTCGGCAGAGGGCGGCGGCGTACAGAGCGTCATCGTCACCGTATCGTCCACGCCTTCATACATCGAGTGCAATGTCACTTTGTCCGCCCAGATATCGTCAATCCGAAAGACGCCGAACGCGTCCAGCAGGTACGCGCGATTCTCGTGGAACGGATCGAAGGCGAGGAAGCTGCCCGAGGCCGGCATCTTCATCCTCATGTTGAAATCGATGATCCACGGCGGAAGGTCTTCGGCGACGATCTGGCCGTCGTCGTTGGCGACCGAGTCCCATGTCTCGCCGCGGTCGCGCGAGCGGAACACAGCGCAATGACAGGGGTCCCCCTCGCCTCTCCTCTTCGTCTTCCCGAGCAGTACCACTTCCTTCGGGTTGGCGGGATTCACCGCCATGCCTCCTTCGTCGAAATACGTTGCCGTCGGCGGTGTGATGTCCTTCAGCCCGTCCCTATCCAGCCGGGCGAGCCCCAGTTCGTGGTTGACGAACAGCGTGCCGTCGGTTCCGCAGTACATGAAGCGGATTTGCTTCGGGCTTCCGGGCAGCGCATTGAACTCCGGAACCCGCTGGAACGAGTCGCCGCCGTCCGTGCTGCGGTAGAGGCCGCGCGGCGAGTCGGGTTCCGGAAGACCGCAAGTCAAGCCGGCATACACGATCGCCGAACGCCCTTCGATTATCGAGCTGGGGGCGATCGCCAGGCAGCGCACGCCGGGGTCCAGCGTTTCCGGTTTCTGCCCGGCCGGCAGGGCGGGCGGCGCCATGACCTGCTGCCACGTCTCGCCGGCGTCCATGGAACGCCAGATGCCCTCGCGGAAGGTGCCCCAATACACCACATCGGGCCGATTGGGGTCGACGGCAATGCTTGGCCCCCATTTTCGCGACTGCCCCACATTCGAGGTGCCGAACTTGTTCAGCGCCAGCGTCCAGTGCTTGTCGCGCGTCACATACAGCCCTTTGAGCGCGCCCGTCGGCGGCCCCATGGAGCCGCCGTTATCGCCGCGCTCCACGTACACGGTCAAAGCATCCCGCGGGTCGAGCGCCAGACCGAGGACGCCGCTGGCGTTCTGGGGCGACCAATGGTTCCACGCCTGCGCATGCCAGCGCGTGTCGCCCGGCTCGCGCTTCCATGGCCCGGCCACGTCCGAGCCGAGCCAGAGGAGATCGGGAATGCTCGGATGCGGGGCGAGATACGTGAACCACCCCCCGCCGCCGACCACGACGTTGTCCCACCGGTAGGGATGCGCTGACTCGATCACCTTGATCCTCCCGTCTCCGTCCGCGGCGGCGGCGCGCCCGGCCAGGAACAGGCATAGAGGCAGGCCCACGGCCAGAAGCAGCGTATGACGGAATCCGCGACACGCCCGCGTCTCCAGGCGGCCGTGATGGCGAGCATGGCGGTTTGCAGATAGGTTGCGGAACCTGCCGATTCGCATGTGTCGCTCCCTTGCGGATGGTTGCCCGGATCCGTTGGGAGTCCATCCGTAGCCTCTCACCCGCTCCCTGCGGTACTGGGCAAGGCGCTCCGAACTGCCAGGACCAGCAGGGGGCTTGCCGCACGCCCCGTCAGTCCACCGAGTGCGCGACGATAGCCCGACCCCGGAACGACGTCCGGCAGTGCCCCAGGTGCTCGAGAATCGGGATGAGGTAACTCAACTGCTGAGGGGACTGCTTCTGTTCCTTGACGAGCGCCCCAAGTGAGCCGGCCGGCGGCGCGTCCCGCGACGCCCCGGCAAGGATGGTGCGCTTCTTCCGGATGGCTTGAAGCACAAGGTCCACCGTGAACGGCGTAATGCAGACGGCATACCGGTCCTGCGGCTCGTTACGCTTGTCGGAGGGATAGACGATGAACTCCTCGCCCATCCTCCCCTTGAAGCGGAACCGCCGCCCCCGCTTGGTCTTTAGCTCCTCCACACCACCATCCCCCGCTGGAGGTCGCTCCTTGGCCAGGATTATAGCGTGGCAGCCACAAATGTCCAGCCAGAGAGCAGGGCTGCGCACTCGCCGCCCACCGGTTGACACTGGCCGTCACCGATGTAGCATGTTCGCAGCGAAGGGTACGGGCGGGCCACCAACAGGCTCCGGGTGGGGCCCCCCATGGGCGGCGAAGGGGGGAGAGCATGTCGCGACCGGATTGCCACGAGGACCGCAGTCGAAGGAAGCCTGTAACAAGCGTCGGAGCCGCCCTGGTTGGCATAGGACTGGCAGCAACGTTCGGAGGCCCGGCCGGGGCCGGGCACTGGAACCTCGCCTGGCCTGAAGAGGCGCCCCAGAGACAGAGGCGGCGGAGGCCGAGTTGACAGAGACCCACAGGACCAACGGATTCGACGGAACGGACGAAGAGAGACGGATGATCGAGGCCGCGGTTCCCGAGCAGGCGCCGACCGTGCCTGGGCGTGTCCGCACGCTGCTCGTCGTCACGCTGAACGTGCGCGACGGAACGGTGAGCAGAGGCCACCGAGCGATCGGCTATGCCAACCTCGCTCTCGAACTGATGGGCCGCAGGACGGGGGCCTACGAGACCGTCTTCAGCAACGAGGTCTCGATCTTCGAACCCGAGAGACTCGCTCAGTTCGACGCCATCTGCTTCAACAACACCTGCGGGGTTCTGTTCGATGACCCTGAGCTGCGCAGATCGCTGCTGGACTACGTCACGGGAGGCGGGGGGTTCGTCGGCATCCACGCCGCCGCAGCCACCTTCGTGCAGTACCCGCAGTACGACCAGTTCCCCGAGTTCGGCGAGATGCTCGGCGCCTACGAGAACGGCGGCCACCCGTGGAAGCCGAACGAGACCATCACGCTGAAGGTGGACGACCCGGGCAGCCCGATCAACGCGGCCTTCGGCCGCGAGAGCTTCGAGGTCAAGGACGAGGTGTTCCAGTTCCAGGCCCCATACTCCCGCGACCGGCTGCGCGTCCTCCTGAGCATCGACACCGAGAGGACGGACATGGATCCGTCACGGCACTTCCTGCCGGAGCGCCTGGCCGACGGGGACTTCGCCCTGAGTTGGATCCGGCAACACGGCGAGGGACGGGTGTTCTACTCCTCCCTCGGCCATAACCCGGCGCTCTTCTGGGACCGTCGGATCCTCGGGCACTTCCTCGCTGGCATTCAGTTCGCCCTGGGAGACCTGGACGTGGACGCCACGCCGAGCGGGGCCGCCTGAGCGCTTCTGCCTGGCTGGCCCTGTCAGGAACACACCAGATCCGCCGTTTTCAGCTTCTCGGCTTCATCGGGAGCGGTCGGCCATGCTCTGCGTTACCTTCCTGCTCGCACTGCTGCTCGCGGCGGTCCTCTGTTGCGCCCTCGCTGTGGAACACGGAGGGATCGATCTGTGTGCCATGCGCGGATGGGACATCGTGGTGGGGGACGACGCCACTCCAGCCGAACGCTACGCTGCCGAGGAGTTCCGCGAGTACCTCGGCCGTGCGACAGGCACCTGGTTGCCCTTGCCGGGCTCTGCCCAGGCCTCCACGGGGCACGTGCTGATCGGGCCCGAGGCCGCCGGCAGGGATGCGGCCGCGTTCGGCCCGGAGGAACTCTTCATCTCGGTCGCCGAGGGGCGCATCGCCATCTGCGGCGGGCGGCCGCGTGGGACGCTCTACGGAGTCTACACGTTCCTGGAGGACTACCTGGGCGTGCGGTTCCTGACGGCGGACCATACCTACCTGCCGCCGCAGGCTGAGCGGGTGGTGAACTCGCAGATCATCGCTCCCCTTGAGCGCACCTACAGTCCGCCGTTGTCGTTCCGTTGGCCCTACTTCGGCGAGAACGTTGTTGCGCCCGCATTCTCCACGCGGCTGCGCATCAACACCGTCACGGACGATCCCCGGCTGGGCGGCAGGACGCCGATGGGCCTAATCAGCCACACATTCCACCGCGACCTGCCCTCGAGGGTCTACGGCACTGACCGCCCCGACTACTATGCGCTGCATTCTGGTCGCCGCCTGGCCCCCTTCCCCAACGACTTCGCCACCACCCAGCCTTGCCTCGCCAACCCGGACGTGCTGCGCATCATCACCCAGAAGGTACTGGGGCAGATCGAGGCCGATCCGACGCGGCGCAACGTGTCTGTCAGTCAGAACGACAACGCGAAGCACTGCCAATGTGATGCCTGCCGGGCTGTTGATGAGCGCGAGGGCAGCGCAATGGGGTCGGTGCTGGCCTTTGTGAATGCCGTGGCGGACGAGGTGGCGCAGCATCACCCGGACGTAAAGGTCGGCACGCTGGCATATCAGCGCACGCGCAGGCCGCCGAAGCTGATCCGCCCCCGCCCCAACGTGCAGGTTCAGCTGTGCAGCATAGAGTGCTGCGTGATGCATCCCATTGACGACCCCGCGTGCCCGCTGAACGTCGAGTTCTGCCGCGACCTGGCCGAGTGGGGCCGGGTCTGTGACGACTTGCGCGTCTGGCACTACAACACCAACTTCAGCGACTACCTGCTGCCGTGCCCGAACCTGCGGGTGATCGAGTCGAACGTGCGGTACTTCGTTCAGAACAACGTGCGCGGGCTATTCGTGCAGGTAGCCGGCAACGAGCGCTGGGCACAGCTGACCCCGTGGGAGGCAAGCGCCATCGCCAGCCCTGAGGGCAACGTGCTTGGCGCAGAGCTCTGCGACCTCCGCAACTACGTCATCGCCAACCTGCTCTGGGACCCGTCGCGCAGCGGTCAGGGGCTGATGGATGAGTTCGTGGATCTCCACTACGCCGGGGCCGCGCCGCCCATCCGCCGCTTCATCGAGTTGGTGCATGACAACGCGGAAGCGAAGGGGCTGCACTGCAACTGCTTCGGCCGGGCGGCCGACTATGGGATTGACGAGCGCGTGGCCCGCGAAGGGCTTGACGCCTACGCGGAGGCGCTGGCGCTTGCGGAGAGCGACGTGGTGCGCACGCGTGTTGAGAAGGCGTCCATGGCCGCCGTGCGGGCTGCTCTGGAGCCCGTCTGGAATGCCGAGACGGCTGAGGACGTTGGCCCGGACCTGGCCGCACGCATGCGGCCGCTGGCGCGCCGCCTCTTCGGGCTCTGCAGCCGCCACGGGGTCACGTACGCGTCGCTGCACAACACGATCGGGCAGGTGCGTCGCAGGCTCCAGGCCACACTCGGGTTGCCGGATGTGTAGTCCGGGGCTGAAGCGCCGCCGAACGCCCGGGCTCCGTCAGGGCCGGCCCTCCATGGCCTCGTCGATCGCTGCGACCACGTTCTCGAGCGGAACGTCCGCCTGAACGATGATGCCGGGCTCCAGAACGTAGCCTCCGCCTTCGCCGAGCTCCCGGCCTGAGCCCCTTCCAGGCCTGCTGCGCTCCCCCTGTCCGGCTCTCGGCCGTTTCAGCGCTTCACGGCGCAGGGGGCCCCCGGGCGGGATCCCTCCGTCAATAGAGGATTATCGACTTGGCACACCCCTCGTCGCTCTCTCGCCGGACGGACGGGAGCTGAAGCTGTCGGCCGAGGACCTGGACGCGCTCGAGGGCTACGACTGGCCGGGCAACGTGCGGCAGCTCATCAAGGTGCTGAAGCGGTCGCTCTGCCTGCGTCTGCCGATCGGAAAGGTCCTGGACGAGGAACGCCGACTCGGGCCGCTGGTGGAGACGGCCGGCGATGGGGGCGGGGAGGCGCGGCTATGGCCCTCGACGGCCGACGAAGTCCGCCCGATCCGCGAGGTCCGGGAGGAGTACGCCGCCCGAGCCCTGGAACTCCATGGCGGCAACCTCGCCGCCACCGCCCGCGCTAACCCAGAGCCACCTTTTCATCGCCCTTTCCCCAAGCAAGTGGATCACGCCCAGGACACTACAACCGACAGGAGTCACCGATGCGGGCCGGTTTCCGGGCGCTCACGGTCTTCGTGGGCTTTCTTCGAGAGGGAAGCCGAAGAACTCATCCAAGCTAAGCCCGACGGCATGCAGTGCCTGGAGGTAACTGCTTCTCGCCTCAGCTTCGGGCATTCCGGGGGATGCTTCGAACCAGACCTTTGCCCGGGGATAGCCCCCTATTTCAGCCCTTGGCTTGCCGGCGCGCAGTGCAACAGCGGTGGCCTTCAACTGCCTTGGGTGCTCTTCAGGGCTCGTGCTGTCCGCGCCCTGATCGACGAACGTCACGACAATGCGTACTTCCTCTTTCCAGTACCCTACCAGGCCCATGCGAGCCGGCATGGTCAGGGGAACCGACCGCTGACTTCGTGCCTGACACCACCCACCCGCTCGAGCTCGGCATTCTTGGACTCCCACCGCGCAGCGATGTCGTTCAGCGCCTCGTAACGCCTCCACGCCGCCTTCAGATAAGCATGGCTGCGGATCCGGTTAGCCACCCGGCGACCACAATTGCCAATTGGCACCCAATGACGATCAAGACGGCCTGCGTCGCCTTCTTCATCCTACCCATTCCTCCTATCGGCGCTTGAGCGCGCCCCGCGACCAAAGGCCTCCCAAGTCCTCGAGGCTCCACTGATCGCAAGCCGCCATGAGATGCCTGGTCATGTGTGGTCGGCCGCCAGGCCCCTCTGCCCATCACGCCTGGCCTTCGTTGGCTCCCGCCACGTAGTCTGCCAGTGGCCCGAGGCCCACAGCGGCACGCCTTTGGTCGACCTGCTCCTCGTCTGCCAGCGCGAACGGCGCCCATTTGCCGTCCACCCGATGCAGCTGGGTGCCGTACCGCTGCAGCTCGCCTTCACCGACCAAGACCCGGTCCGTGAGGTAGGCGAGCAGGTCGGCCCGTGCCTCTCCCGCACCGACGGCCTCCGTCATGAGGCCAAGGCAGTGCTTCTGGAACTCACGTTCGGCGTCGGCATGCTGCACAAGAAGCCACGCAGCATCCGCCCCGTCCTCGCCGACCAGCGACCGGCCCGGCCAGCCATGCTCTGCGATGATCTCCCTCATCCTGGCCGTGTTGACGTCGTCCACCTGGCACATCCGCATGGCTTCCTCGGAATCGGGATCCGCGCCCGGGCCGCCGTCGGGGGCGATGGCCCTCCGCGCCTCCTGGTCGCGCTCCGCCATCCCAAGGAGTTCCTGACGCAGCTTCTTGTTCACCCCATCTCCCCCGTGCTGCGGAGCCCATGCGCCCCGATTATACGCCGCGACCCGCTGATGTCCACCCGGATCCGCACCGTCTGGCGCGCGTCGCCGGCAGTTTGAGGCGCCGGGAGCCGCGGGAGCATCCCCTCTTGACGGGTGCGGTCCCCACACCTGCTATCGGTTCGGGCGGTTCTGACTCCAGACAGACAGCCGACGCCGGAATCCGTGCAACCGACAGCAGCGTCGCACGCCAGAACTCAACCTGGCCATCCCCGCGCCCTACCGTGAGCACCTGCGGGTCGGCACGTGCTCATGGAAGTTCGACTCGTGGAAGGGACTCATCTGCCGGCCCGACACCGACTACGGCCCCCTGGGCTACCTGCCCGACTACGCCCGCCACTTCGGCACCGTCGAGGTGGACCAGTGGTTCTGGAGCCTCTTTCCCCCCGGCCCCAGGCTCCCCGACCCCGCCACCGTCAGGGCCTATGCCGAGAGCGCCCCCGATGACTTCCTCTTCAGCGTCAACGCCCCGAACTCCCTGACGCTGACCCACTACTACGCCCGCCAGCCCAAGGCCTATCGCTCCCACGCCAACCGGCCCAACGAGCACTTCCTCAGCCAGGACCTGCTCCGCCGTTTCCTGGACGCCCTGGAGCCCCTGCTGCAGTTTGCCACGCCGGCCGTCCCTGCCGCGCCATCCGGCAGGCGGCGCGGGTGGCCGTCCGCCTCAGAAGGTGGTGGTCAGCTCCTGGCGCCCGCCGGTGCTCGCAGCGATGTAGCCCCTCTCCATGATCTCGATGACGTGCCGCGCGTGTTCGGCCGAGACGACCGGCTCACCGTCCCCCCGCACGCAGTCCACCAAGTGGATAATGTCGGCGTATACGTGGGCCTCGGGGACCTCCCGATGTGCGCCCTCAACCAGGTCGGGCAGGCGTTCGGCGCATGTTGGCGGGAACTCAGCGGCGTTCTGCCCGCCGACCACGACATTGCCGTCGGCCAGCTCGATGGTGCCCTCACTGCCGTGCAGGCGGAGTCGGCCGGCGTCGGAGCCGGCCGTGAAACCGGCGTAGACGACAGCGAAACCGCGCTCGCCGAAGTCCATCGTCAGGATGGTCATGTCGTCGGCCTCGACCTGCACTGTCTTGCCCATGAACGTCCTCTCCGGCAGGCCGATGCCCGAGACGCCGACCACGGCCTCCGCCGGCCCCAGTATGCCGGTGAGCGTGTGCAGGCAGTAGACGCCCATGTCGAGCATGGGACCTCCACCGGGCTGCTTGTAGTACCACTCCGGGTCGACCGCCGTCAGGACGTCTCCTTCCTGGCGGAAGCCCTCATTCTCATGGCCTGGGAAGCTCATGCCGTTGATGGCGAAGTAGTGCCGGCCGATCGCGCCCGCCTCCAGCCGCTCCCTCACAGCTTGCAGCATAGGGCGAAGCATCTGCCCGGGCGAGGCCACCAGCTTGACGCCCTTCGCGCCCGCTGCCTCGATCAACAGGTCTGCCTCGTGCACGGTAACCGTCATCGCCTTGTTCAGGTGGACGTGCTTGCCGACGCCAACGGCTGCCATGGCCTGCTCGAAGTGCAGCCCGATGGGCGTGGCCAGCGTCACCGCTTCGACGTCCGCCTCGGCGAGGAATCTGTCATAGTCGGCGAAGGCCTGCGGGACGCCGAATCTCTCGGCGGTGGCCTCGGCCCGGCCGGGGGCGTTGTCGCAAACGGCCGTCAGGCGGCAGCGGCCCGCCAGGTCGTCCATCACCAGATGCGGCAGCAGGCCCCTCTGCGAGACCGACCCGCACCCGACCAGACCGATCTTCACCTCGCCTGCCATGTCGGCCACCTCCCGCCAGTGGTGCGCGGCCCTTGAGAGTTACTCGGCCGCCTTCATCAGCTCCTTCAGCAGCGTGCACTGCTCCTCGGCGTGCTCCCAGCTGATCTCGAAGACCCAGTCGCCCTTGTAGCCGACGCGCTTCATGGCGTCGAACAACTTCCCATAGTCGGTCGTCTCAGGCGTCAGCAGCGAAGAATGATAGCCATAGAGGCGTTCGCCGATCTGCTCCACCTGCACGTGTGCCGGCCTGCCCCGCTCCGGATACCAGCAGTGGTCGTAGGCGCCCATCGCGGGATGGTCCAGCTCGTCGAGCATGCGCAGCAGGTCATCGAACTGGCCCAGGCCGCAGCGGACGAACAGACTGGCCTCGTAGCCAAACCACACTCCCTGCTCCGCGGCCGCGTCGCCGGCCGCCGCCAGGATGTCCTTGGCCTCATCCCACGTGCCGTGGCTCTCGGCCAGGTGGCACAGGCTGTAGGACGCTCCAATCTGCCGGGCCAGTTCCGCGTCCTTTGCCAGGCCCTCGACGCCCTCTTCCCAGTCCGAGAGTGGGCGGTCGGCCGTCCCGTATTGCCAGACCCAGTCGGAAGAGAGCGACGTGACCGGCACCCCCGTCTCCTCGCCGGCCTCGATGATCGCGTCCACGTCGGCCGACGTCAGGTCGGTGCAGGGCCCGCGCAGCCCTTGCGGTCCCCCCACAACGCAAAGCTCCAGGGCCTCGTAGCCCGCCCGGGCGGCCTCGCGCATGTCGGCGATGGTGCTCTGGCGGACATCACTCTCGGTGTAATGCGTCCGGATGGAGATGCGCATGGCAGTCACTCCCTCCACGCTGGCGGAACCGATGCCGGAAACGGCGCCATTCGGACCAACTCATACTGCGCGTGGGTTCCGCTGTCAAGCAAGACAAACGGGCGACCTCTACGCCCCACGCCACACCTTCGGCGCCCACCCTCCTTCGCGGGCCGTAGCCCGCTTCGGCGGGCGAAGGCCTGAGCAGGAACGGTGTCGCCCCCCCGGGCCGCTCAGGCCGCCATCCAGCCTTCGTAGCCGAAGGCCACTTCGGCAGAGTAGGCTGCGGCACTCGTCCCTCGACCTCACCGTGCTTGCCCGCCCCGGCGGGAACGTCTACACCGACCCGACGCTGCTGGACGTGGCGGGGGCGGTGGAGGTGCTGCCTCACATGTCGCTGCGCGGCGGGGCGCAAGCCAA
>LJUE01000063.1 GCA_001303885.1 Planctomycetes bacterium SM23_32
TGCCCGGCGTCGTTCTCGTAGTAGCCGTGGACACACTCGTCGCCGTAGACGACGCGCCCGGAGCGCACGTCGCGCGGGATGCCGGCGCCGAACGGGCCGCCGCCCTCGTAGAAGTAGCTCGGCGGATAGGGGCGCCCCTTGCCCTTGTCCTCCTCGCGGGTGGCCTTGCCCTTGGGGGAGACGTAGAAGTTGCCGCAGTTCAGGAAGTCGCGTTCGCCGGGATCGAACAGGACGACGTCATCGGTGGCCGGGCACTGGAACAGGAATGCCTTGGGCGCGTAGGCGGGGTAGAGGACGGCCAGCGAGGCGGTCGGGTCGGGCCATTCGGGGTGGTCGGGGTGGACGCTGCGGCGCACGGAGGGCCACGCGTAGTCGTGGCCCATCTGGTAGGTCTCGAGCGCGATGCCGACCTGGCGCACGCGCGAGAGGCATTTGGTGCGCTCGGCCTCGTCGTAGCTCTCTTCGAGGACGGGCAGGATCATCACGGCCAGCACGAGGATGATAACCAGCACGACGGCCAGCTCGATCGCCGTAAACGCCCGCCTCATCGCGCACCTCCGGAAGGAGTGCTTCCGGGTCGGGATGCCCCTCGCAGGCACGTGCATTCTGTCGCCCGCGTTGGCGCCGTGTCAAGCCGAAAAGCGCGCGGGGAAGGCGCCTGCGACGCCGGCGTCGCCGAGGCGGCGAAGGGAGGGACCAGCTCCGGGCCGGCGGCTCAGTCCGTGCGGCCGGCGAAGGGGAACATGGCGCCGTGGTCGAGCGGACCGGCGCCCTGACCCAGCTCCAGGGCGTTCTCCAGGCCGGCCTGGAGGGCGTCCCGCGCCCATTCGACGGCCTCCGGCACGCCCATGCCCTTGCCGAGCCCCACGGCAATGGCGGCCGAGTAGGCGCAGCCCGTGCCGTGGGTGTTGGGGGTCTCCACGCGGGGGCGGGCGACCTGGTGGAAGTCGCGCCCGTCGAAGAGCACGTCCGTCGGGTCGCCGCTCAGGTGGCCGCCCTTGATCAGTGCCCACTGGGCGCCCAGGTCATGGACGCGTCGGGCGGCCTCGCGCATGCCCTCCAGGTCGCGCACGGGCCGCTCGCTCAGGACCTCCGCCTCAGCCATGTTGGGTGTCGCCACCGTCGCCAGCGGCAGCATCAGGTCGCGCATGAGGCCGCTGGCGTCCTCGGCCAGCAGGGGGTCCCCGCTCTTGGCCACCATGACGGGGTCCACGACGAGGGGACGGATGGCGTGCCAGGCAATGCGGTCGGCCACGACCTCGATGAGCGCGCGGCTGGCCAGCATGCCGGTCTTGGCGGCGTCAACGCCGATGTCCTCGGCGACGGCGTCAATCTGCGCGGCCACGAACTCGGGGCTCACCTCGAAGACGCCGCGCACGCCGACCGTGTTCTGCGCGGTGAGCGCCGTGACGGCCGACATGCCGAAGGCGCCGAGCGCGGTGATGGTCTTCAGGTCGGCCTGGATGCCGGCGCCGCCGCCGCTGTCGCTGCCGGCGATAGTGAGCACGCGGACGGTCATGGCGCCTCCGGGTCGGTCCTGGGGCTTTCAGGGGCCTTGACATGGCCCATGGACGGCACTAAGATAGCCTAAGCGGGCTCGGCGTGGCAAGGCCGGGCGGCCTTGCAGCCGGGCGCCCGTTCCGGCCGGGGCAGCACGCGTTGCGCGCGGCGTGAACGGTCAACGGCGGGCGATCCTGCCAGTTCGTGCGCCCTTCCTGCCCAGAGTTCCGTGCAAGCACTCCGCAACGCACAACGTGCAGGGCCGGCCCGTGTTGGGAGGCGCAGCCCGCGATGGGCCTGATGGTACAGAAGTTCGGCGGCAGCTCGCTGGCCTCGCCCGAGAAGGTGCTGAACGCCGCCCGGCGAGCGGTGAGGGAATCCGACGTCGGCAGCCGGATCGTCATGGTGTGCAGCGCCCAGGGCGACATGACCGACCGGCTGATCGCCCTGGCCGGGAGCATCCACCCCGAGCCGAGCGAGCGCGAGATGGACATGCTGAAGGCGGTGGGCGAGCAGATGTCCATCGCGCTGATGGCGATTGCCATCCACAAGCTGGGCCGGCAGGCCATCAGCCTGACCGGCCCCCAGGCGGGCATCCGCACCGACAGCTTCTACGGCAAGGCCAAGATCAAGACCATAGACACCGCCCGGGTGCGCCGGGAGCTGGAGAAAGGCCAGATCGTGATCGTGGCCGGCTTCCAGGGCGTGGACGCCGAGGGCAACATCACGACCATCGGGCGCGGCGGCTCCGATCCGACCGCCGTGGCCCTGGCCGCCGCCCTGGGCGCCGAGCGGTGCGACATCTTCACCGACGTGGACGGGGTCTACACGGCGGACCCGCGCATCGTGCCGGAGGCCCGCTGGATCCCGCACATGGATTACGACGAGCTGCTCGAGCTGGCGAGCCTCGGCGCCCGCGTGATGCAGAGCCGCGCCGTGGAGCTGGCCAAGCGCTTCGGCGTGCCCTTCCGGGTGCGCCCCAGCTACAGCGATGCGGAGGGGACACTGGTGAGCGAGATCAGCCGTGAGCTGGAGTACGTGGACGTGCGCGCCGCCGCCCTGGACGCCAACCAGGCCAAGATCACCATCCGCCACGTGCCCGACCAGCCGGGCGTGGCCGCCACCATCTTCAGCGAGATCGCCAGCTCCAACGTCAACGTGGACATGATCGTGCAGACGGCCAGCGAGGGCGGCCTGGCCGACATGAGCTTCACGGTGGGCAGGGACGACCTGGCGCGCGGCCTCGCCGTGAGCGAGGAACTGGCCGCCCGGCTCGGCGCCGCCAGGGTGGACAGCGACAGGAAGGTGGCCAAGGTCAGCGTCGTCGGCATCGGCATGAGGAGCCACTCGGGCGTGGCCGAGAAGATGTTCCGCGCCCTGGCCGACGAGAAGATCAACATCCAGATGATCAGCACCTCCGAGATCAAGATATCCTGCGTCGTGGACGAAGAGCGGGCCGCGGACGCCCTGCGCGCCGTGCACCAGGCCTTTGCGCTGGACCAGGGGAGTTGAGCGCGACCATGAGCGAGCGCCCCATCCGCATGTACGACACCACCCTGCGCGACGGCTGCCAGGCCGAGGGCGTGGCGCTGACCGTGGAAGACAAGCTCGATGTGGCCCGGCGCCTGGACGAGCTGGGCATCCACTACATCGAGGGCGGCTACCCCCTGTCCAACCCCAAGGACCAGGAGTTCTTCCGTCGGGTCGGCGGCCTCGGCCTGAAGAGCGCGCGCGTGGCGGCCTTCGGCAGCACCCGGCGCGCGGACACGCCCGTCGAGCAGGACAAGGGCCTGGCGGCCGTGCTCGCGGCCGAGACGCCGGTGGTCACCATCGTCGCCAAGGCGTGGGACTATCACGTGGCAAACGTGATCCGCGCCAGCCGCGAGGAGAACCTCCGCATGGTGGAGGACTCGGTCAGGCACCTGAAGGCCGCCGGGCGGGAAGTGATCTTCGACGCGGAGCACTTCTTCGACGGCTGCCGGACCAACGCCGACTATGCGCTCCAGGTGGCGCGCGTGGCCGCCGAGGCGGGCGCGGACTGCGTGGTGCTGTGCGACACCAACGGCGGGGCACTCACCGACGAGGTCGGGCGGGTGACGGCGCTGGTGGTGGACGCCCTGCCCTGCCCGGTGGGCATTCGCTGCCACAACGACGCCGGGCTGGCCGTGGCCAACTCGATCGCCGCCGTCCAGAACGGCGCCGTCCACGTGCAGGGCACCATGAACGGCCTCGGCGAGCGCGCCGGCAACGCGGACCTGTGCGCCGTCATGGCCAACATCAACTTGAAGACGCCGTTCTGCTGCGCCACTGACGAGCAGCTGCGCAAGCTGACTGAGATATCGCGGTTCACCTGCGAAGTGATGAACATGATCCCGGACCCGCGCCAGCCGTTCGTGGGGGCCAGCGCCTTCGCCCACAAGGGCGGGCTCCATGTGGATGCCATGCGCAAGGCCGAAGGCGCCTACGAGCACGTGGACCCCGCACTGGTGGGCAACGAGCGCCGCTTCCTGCTGAGCGAGCTGTCCGGGCGGGCCAGCATCCTGGCCAAGGTGGAGAAGTACAACATCACCCGCGACCGCGAAATGGTGCAGGAGCTGCTGAAGAAGCTGCTGGAGATGGAGAACGAGGGCTACCAGTTCGAGGCAGCCGAAGCGTCGTTCGAGCTGATGGCCAAGAGGATAACGGGCCCCTTCCGGCGCCACTTCGACGTGAAGAGCTACCACGTCAGCGTCATCCGGCACGCCGACGGCTCGCTGGTGACTGACGGCACGGTGAAGCTGGACGTGGGCGGGCGGCTGATGCACACGGCCAGCGAGGGCGACGGCCCGGTCAACGCCCTGGACGGCGCCCTGCGCAAGGCGCTCGAGGAGCACTACCCCGCCCTGAAGGACATGCACTTGACCGACTACAAGGTGCGGGTCATCAACCCCAAAGCGGCCACCGCCGCCCGCGTGCGCGTGGTGATCCAGAGCGCCGACTCCCACCGCGTCTGGGGGACGGTGGGGGTGAGCGAGAACATCATTGACGCCAGTTGGGAGGCCCTCATAGACAGCGTCGAGTACAAGTTGCTCATGGAGGACCAGGCCGCCGCCAAGGGCGAGGAAGGTGCCTGAGATGACAGGTGAGCTGCTCACGCGCCACGAACCCGAGCGGGTGGAGGGCCGCATCTACAGGTTCTGGGAGGAAGGCAAGCTCTTCCACACCGAGCCTGACCGGCCCGGGGAGCCCTACACCATCGTCATCCCCCCGCCCAACGTGACTGCCGAACTCCACATGGGGCACGCGCTCAACAACACGCTCCAGGACGTCCTCATCCGCATGCGGCGCATGCAGGGCCGCAACACCCTGTGGATGCCTGGCACCGACCATGCCGGCATCGCCACGCAGAACGTGGTGGAGCGGGAGCTGGCCAGCGAAGGGCTCCACCGCCGCGACGTGGGCCGCCGGCAGTTCGTCGAGCGCGTCTGGCAGTGGCGGGAGCAGTATGGCGACCGGATCATCAACCAGCTCAAGCGGCTCGGCTGCTCCTGCGACTGGGACCGCGAGCGGTTCACGATGGACGAGGGCCTGAGCCGCGCCGTGCTGGAGACCTTCATCCGCCTGCACGAGAAGGGCCTGATCTACCGCGGGAAGTACATCGTCAACTGGTGCCCGCGCTGCCGCACCGCCCTGTCGGACATAGAGGTCGAGCACGAAGAGCACGAAGGGCACCTCTGGTACATCCGCTACCCGCTCAGGGACGATCCGGGCCGCTACGTCACCGTGGCCACGACGCGCCCGGAGACGATGCTCGGCGACACGGCCGTGGCCGTCCACCCCGCCGACCTGCGCTACGCCGACCTGATCGGCCGCACGCTGAGCCTGCCCATCCTCGGGCGCGAACTGCCGGTGATCGCCGACACCTGGGTGGACAGGGCGTTCGGCACCGGCGCCGTCAAGGTGACCCCGGCGCACGACCCCAACGACTTCGTGCTGGCTCGCCGCCACGACCTGCCCGGCGTGGTGGTCATTGACGAAGACGGCAACATGACGCTCGAGGCGGGCGAGCAGTACGAGGGCATGGACCGCTTCGAGTGCCGCGAGGCGCTGGTGGAGGACCTCCGCGCCCGCGACGAGCTGGAGAAGATCGAGCCGCACGTCCACTCCGTCGGCCACTGCTACCGCTGCCATACCGTGGTCGAGCCCTACCTGTCGGACCAGTGGTACGTGAAGGTGGGGCCTCTGGCGCAAAAGGCCGTCCAGGCCACGCGCGAGGGGCGGGTGAAGTTCCACCCCGAGCGCTGGCAGGACTTCTACCTCAGCTGGCTGGAGGACGCGCGCGACTGGTGCATCAGCCGGCAGATATGGTGGGGCCACCGCCTGCCGGTCTACTACTGCGAGAGCTGCGAGCAGCCGGTGGTCGCTCGCGAGCAGCCCGAGCGCTGCCCATCCTGCGACGGGACGAAGCTCCGCCAGGACGAGGACGTGCTCGACACCTGGTTCTCCAGCGCGCTGTGGCCGTTCAGCACGCTGGGCTGGCCGGACGGCACGCCCGAACTGGACCGCTACTACCCCACTGACACGCTCGTGACCGACCGCGGCATCATCTACTTCTGGGTGGCGCGGATGGTGATGCTGGGCATGGAGTTCATGGGCCGCGAGCCGTTCAGCGACGTCTACATCCACGGCACCATCCTGGACGAGCAAGGGCGCAAGATGTCCAAGTCGCTCGGCAACGGCATAGACCCCGTGGACATGATCGCGCGCTACGGCGCCGACGCCGTGCGCTTCTCGCTGGTGATGCTCGCCACCGAGGGCCAGGACCTGAAACTGAGTGAGTCGAAGTTCGAGATGGGCCGCAACTTCGCCAACAAGATATGGAACGCCGGCCGGTTCGTGCTGATGAACCTGGCGGACGGGGCCGCCGGATCGGCCGAACCCGGGCTCGCGGAGCGCGCCTTCGAGGACCGCTGGATACTGAGCCGCCTGCAGCACGCCGTCGAGTCGGTCACCGATTGCCTGGACGCGTTCCGGACGCACGAGGCGGCCCAGACGCTCTACGACTTCTTCTGGCACGAGTTCTGCGACTGGTACCTGGAGATCGTCAAGCCGCGCCTGGACGGCAAGGACGGCGCGGCGGCGCGCCAGACCCTCGTCCACGTGCTGGACGCCTCGCTCAGGCTGCTGCATCCGTTCCTGCCGTTCGTGACCGAGGAGCTATGGCAGCACCTGAAGGAGCGCGCCGGCGAGGCCGGCCTGCCCGCCGCCGAAGCGATGGACAGGGAAGCCCTCATCGTCGCCGCCTGGCCGCAAAGCCATCCTGTGGACAGGGACGTCGAGACCGAGGACCAGATGACGCTCCTCCAGGACGTGGTGCGTGCCACGCGCAACGTCCGCAAGGAGAAGGGCATTCGCGACCGCGCAGCCGTGCTGGTGACCCTGGCCACGCCCGACGCGCCGACCGACGCCCTGATCGAGCGGCACCTGGACTTCCTGCTGCGCATGGCCAACCTGGAGGGACTCACCCACGGCGTGCAGGCGACCAAGCCGCCCCGCTGCGCCACCAGCGTGGTGGGCACCATCGAGCTGTTCCTGCACCTGGAAGGCCACATTGACATCGAGGCCGAGCGGACCCGCCTCGGGAAGCAGCAGGCGGACGTCGAGCGCCGCATCGAGGCCGCCGAGGCCGCCCTGCACAACACGGCCTTCCTGAGCAACGCGCCGGACGACGTGGTCCAGCAGAAGATGGGCCGCGCCGAGGAGCTGCGGGCCCAGCTCACGAAGATCATCCAGAACCTGGCCGACCTGGACTAGGCCCGCTCCTCTCCCCTTTGCCCCCGCCCGTTCTGGTCGTCGTCCTCGGGCGGGCCAGCCGCCCTCTCTTTGACAGCCCGAGAGGGCGGCACTACAATCGGGCGAGGAGTGCCTGGCGCCCGCCAGACGCCCCGAGGTGCCTTTCTGCCCAGGGGGCGCCCCCGTCCATGCAGACCGGAATCCGCACCGATCGGAGGCGGCCGGCGCTCCAACGCGCCCTGGCCGGCAGGCCCCTGCGCCTCTGGCAGAAGGTCCGCCAGGAAGCCCTGGCCGACGCCGCGACAGGCGGAGGGCCCCATGGCCTCTGACCACGTGGACCTGCGGCCTTACCGCCGGATAGTCGAGGAGTTCCAGCCACTGGAGCGGGACGACGTTCTACGCCTGCTGGGGGCGGTCCAGGACGCCTACGGCTACGTGCCGCGTCAGATCGTTGAAGACCTGAGCGCCAGGTTCGCGCGGCCGCCGTCCCAGCTCTGGGGGGCGGTCACTGCGTATCCCGGGTTCAGAACCCAGCCTCCGGACGAGAGCCAGTGAGCGTCGCAGAAACCAAACTGCTGACTCGCCGCATCTCGTCGAACGAGGATGGCACGACAGTGCCCTGCTTCGACCCGGAAGCCTACCTGGCGGACGGAGGCTACGCAGCGCTGAAGAAAGCGCTCCGGACGGGGCCGGAGGCCGTCATCGAAGACGTCAAGCGCAGCCAGCTCACCGGTCGTGGCGGGGCCGGGTTCCCCACCGGCCTGAAGTGGCAGTTCACAGCGCGCGAACAGCGCGGCCCGAAGTACCTGCTCTGCAACGCGGACGAGGGCGAGATCGGCACCCGCAAGGATCGTCTCTTGCTCGAAGGCGACCCCTACCGCGTCCTGGAGGGCATGACCATCGCCGCCTACGCCATCGGGGCCGAGAAGGGCATCGTCTACTTCAACGAGCACTACCGCGGCATTGCCCGGCAATGGGAGGGGATGATCGCGGAGGCAGAACAGGCGGGTCTGCTCGGGGACAACGTGCTGGGAGAGGGCTTGCGGTTCCACGTGAAGGTCTGCCTGGGCCGCGGCCTGTACATCGCCGGAGAGGAGATGGCACTGATCGCCTCCATCGAAGGCAGGAGGCCCGAAAGCCGCCCGAAACCGCCCTTCCCCGCCGTTGCGGGGCTGCTCGGGCTGCCTACGTGCGTGAACAACGTCGAGACACTGGCCAACGTGCCCGACATCGTGGAGCGGGGCGCGGACTGGTTCCTGTCGTTCGGCCTGGAGGGCGACCACGGCACGCGCCTTATCACCCTGTCCGGCGACGTCGCACAGGAATGCGTGCGGGAGGTCGAGGTCGGCGCGTGCACCATCCGGGAAGCGGTCGAGGCCTTCGCGCGCGGCACGCTGCACGGAGGCCCCATCAAGGCGGTGCAGCCGGGCGGCGGCACGTCGGCGTTCCTCAGGGGCGACTCGGCGGATGCGCTCATCGCCCGGGGACCCATCGCCGATGCCGGCTCCTCGATCGGGACAGCCGGCATCATCGCTTACGAAGAAGGCCACTCGATGGTGGAGGCCGTGGCCAGGCTGCTCGATTACTACGGCCGCGCTTCCTGCGGCCGGTGCGCGCCCTGCCGGATCGGCACCGTGAGGACCCTCGAGATCATCCGCCGATTCCAGGCCGGCGGAGCCGCCCCCGAAGACCTGGAACGCCTGAAGAGGATCGGACGCACCTGCATCGCCGCCTCTACCTGCGGGCTGGGTCAGTCCTTCCCCCTGCCGGTGCTCTCCGCACTGGAGCTTTTCCCGGAGGAGTTCGCGAACGGGATCGCATCGGCACAAGCCGGGCGGAGGTAGCAGTGGAGGAAGCCTTCACGTTGCGCATAGACGGCAGGGAGGCGGCAGCAACGCC
>LJUE01000064.1 GCA_001303885.1 Planctomycetes bacterium SM23_32
AACGTGCTGGTGAGGCGCACCGACGACGGGTTCCGCCTCTACCTGGTGGACCTGGAGCGGACGCGCTTCGACCGCCCGCTGACGCGGGATCGGTGGGTCAAGTGCCTGGCACGGCTCAACGCCGGCCTGCCCGCCTCCGTGAGCCTGCTGGACAGGATGCGGTGCCTGCGCGCCTGTGGCCGCGGCCGCTGGAGCGCGCGGGAGCGGCTTAGCGTCGCCCGCGACGTCTACGCCCTCTCGCTCACCCGCCGCCCGGCCTGGGGGAAGCAGTAGCCCCCGCTCCGCGCGCCGCCCCACCGCTCCGCTCGATCCCCGAGCGCAACTCAACGCCCGCTCCATGTTGACATGCATAGAACGGCGAGGTATACTATGCATAGAAGTGCGAGGTAATTCCTGGGAACCGCTGACGGGAGCGCGACGATGGGGTTCGACAGGGAGCTGGTCAAGGGCACGACGGCCACCGTCGTGCTGAGGCTGCTGAGGGAACGTGAGATGTACGGCTACGAGATGGTCAAGGAGGTGAACGCCCGCACCGGCGGCCTCTTCAAGTGGAAGGAGGGCACGCTTTACCCCTGCCTGCACCGGCTGGAGGTGGACGGGCTGCTCCGCTCGCACTGGCGGGAGGCCCCGAACGGCAAGAAGCGCAAGTATTACCGCATCACCGCGAAGGGACTGGCCGAGCTGGCGCGGCGGACCGAGGAGTGGAAGCAGTTCGCCGGCGGGGTCAACGTGCTGCTGTTGGGGAAGACCGGTTGATGGGCCGCATCGAGGACTACGTCGAGGCAGCGACGCGGCGGCTGCGGTGCGATCCGGAGCTGTGCTGGGACGTCGCGCGCGAGCTGCGCGCCCACCTGGAGGACGCCGCCGAGGAGGCCCGGGCCGGGGGCGCAGGCGAGGCCGAGAGCATCGAGGCGGCGCTCGAGGCCTTTGGCGGCCGGGACGAGCTGGCCGAGCAGCTCTACCGGGCCAACCGGGGCCGCATGCGGCTGCGTGCGGCGGCCCGCTGGGCCAACCGGCTGGTTCTGGTGCCCCTGGCGGTTGCGGCGGCCGTCCTCCTCGCCTCATTCACTGCCGGCGCGGCGGGGCGCCTCCTGGAACCGGACCACAGGGATGTCCTCATGGCATTCGCCGGACGGGAGCCCCGCGTCGAACCGCGTAGCGGGCTGAGCGAGGAGGAGCGGTTCCTGTTCGGGCACGTGACGGACGACGAGCTGGAGGACGCCGAGAAGCTCGTCGCCCGCTGGCCCGACGACCCGGTCCTCTACGCCCACTACGTCCGGCTGCTCTCGGAGCACTTCGACCGGGCCGAGCTGCCGCAGCAAGGGGAAGGACCGCAGGGCGGGCCCTTCAGGCGGCGCCGGGAGCCTGCCTCGGACCAGGAGCTCGCCGGCTGGCTGGCCGCACTGGACCGCGGCGAGCAGGTCGAGCCGGACAACGCCTTCTACGACTACCTGAAGGCCGCCCTCCTGGTGGCGCGCTCTTCGCGGGAGGGAGAAGACGACGACCTCTGCTTCGAGTACGAGGGCCTGGACGGGCCGGACGACGTGCAGGAGGCATGCGTCCATCGGTTGGCGATCCTGGACCGGGCGATGTTCGAGCAGAGCGTGGGAGAGGTGCTCGAGGGCGTCGAGAAGCCATTCTGCACGAGCCACGTGGCCGAAATCGGCGCGCTGAGAGAGCAAGTGTGGGAGCCCGCCCGGACGCTGGAGCAGTGGGCCGCCAAGATCGCCTACCACGCGGCCATTCGGATGCCGCACGTCTCCTTGATCCGGCAGATGAACCGGCGGCTGCCGGCTTACGCCGTGGTGCTGATGAAGGAGGGCAGGACTCAGGAAGCCGCCCGTCTCGCCTCCATCATGCACCGGCCATCGGTGCAGATTGGCGCGGGGGCCGACATGATCCTGGAGCTGCTGGTCGCCATGGCCGGCTTCACGGACACGGCGGGGGCCGCGCCCGAGATCTTCCGCCGGCTCGGCATGCCCGAAGAGGCGGCCGAGGCTCGGCGCCGCTTCCAGGAGACGATCGGCGTCCCCAACGCGGTGTGGCGGAAGTCGCGCGCGTACGGCCGGGAGGTGAAGCGGCGGGTCAAGGAGGAGGGCAGCGTCATCGCGGCCTCGCTCATGCCCGCGGCCGTCGGGCCGGAGATATGGGAATGGAACGCAGCGCTCCGCAAGGCGGAGCACGCCTACTTTGAGCGCATGGCCCTCGGCCTCACCACGGGCGTGCTGGCGGCTGTCACGGTGGTGCTGGCGGCGGCGGGCGCCTGGGGCGCGTGGCGACACGGGAGCCTGGCCGAGCGGCCGAAGCTGCTCTTCGTGGGCTGGCGGCGGGTCGCCGGCGCCGTGCTGGTCGGCGTGGCCCTCTACGCACTCACGGTTCTGGTCACGGGGGCCGCGGCCTATGCCGCGGTGCGGCGGCGCTGCCGGGAAGCGGGCATGGAGGTCGGCCCGGCCGGCTGGCTGAATCCGCTGCGCAACCTGCGCGGCCTGCTGGCGGCCGCCTTACCGGTCAGCGCGCTGGGCTCTTTCTCGGGCGCACTCGCGGCGTACCGGTTCGATTCCGTCCGCTACGGGGCCTGCGTCGGACTGACGGCGGCGATCCTGCTCTGGCCACCCGCCTTCGTCCTCTGGCAACTCCGGCGTCTCGGGTCCGCGCCCTCCCCGTTCGGCCAGGTCATCCGACGGGCCGCAGCCAGGATCCGCTCCTTGCCGCTGCTGCTCAGGGCGTTCGTCCGGACCATGCTCCTGCTGTTGGCGCTGGGCCTGCTGTCCATACTGGCCCTGGCCGCCTGTGCACTGATCCAGGCGGCGTCGGTCACGTGGGTCCTCGTGTTCGCCGGCATCGTCGTGGCCCTGCTCGGCCCGGCGGCCGCCCTGGCATGGGCCGGGCGCTCGAGGCGGCCATGGGCCGGGCTGGCCCACTTCCGCCGGACGGTCTGCCGCAGCATGGTGCCGGTGCTGGCGGCCTGCCTGCTCGCACTGAGCCTGGCCGGCCACGGCTACCTCACCTGGGCCGAGGCCCGCTACCTGGCCCCGATCTCGCAGCCCGGCATAGCGGAATTCGAAAGCCTCGAGGGCACGATGTTCACGGAAGTGCGCGACCACATGCGCGGGCTGGCCGCCCGGGAGACGCCCCGCAGTGAAGACCTCTTCCGGCCGCCCCCAGCAAGCGTAAATGCGTCCTAGAAAGCCACTTAGCGCGACACGGCCCTGCCCCTTTTGCCTTGACTTGCCGGGGCGGATGGCCTATAATGTCCGCACGTGGCAGCTACACAGACGAGCGCGCCCGCCACGGTCCCCGGGGGCGAGGGGAGACGCACCTTAGCCTTCTGCGCTGCCGTGCCATCCCTCGATGCCTTGCCGGGGCCGGGCGTGCCTGCTGCCAGCGGCTTGCGCGCGTCGCGTGGCCGCGAGACTTCACGATCCGCTGACTTCCGCGTTTGGACGACTTCGCCCCGTCCGCTCGACTCCCTCTGAAGCGGGCTCCCCGCATGTGCCGGGAAGGGGGTGTGGCCGCTGCGCGTCGTCCTCGTGTGCGAAAGGGCCTCAAGATGGGCGAAGTGCTTCTGCTGGTAGGACTGCAGTGGGGCGACGAAGGCAAGGGCAAGGTGATTGACGCCCTGGCCGAGCGCTTCGAGGTGGTCATCCGCTTCCAGGGCGGGGCCAACGCCGGCCACAGCGTGCAGATAGGCGAGGAGAAGTTCGTGCTGCACCTGGTGCCGACGGGCATCCTGCACCCGGGCGCCCTGTCCATCATCGGCAACGGTGTGGTGGTGGACCCGGCGGCGCTGCTGGAGGAGATAGCCGGCCTCAAAGAGCGCGGCGTGAAGGTGGCCGAGAACCTGGCCCTCAGCGATCGCGCGCACGTGGTGATGCCGCATCACAAGCTGCTGGACAAGGCTAAGGAGTCGGCCCGGGGCAGCAACAGGCTCGGCACGACGGGTCGCGGCATCGGCCCCTGCTACGCGGACAAGGCGGCGCGCTGCGGCATCCGGTTCGCCGAGATGATGGAGCCCGACCTCTTCCGCGCCCGGCTCGACGCCCTGCTGGACATCTACAATCCCGTGCTCGAGAAGGTCTACGGGCTCGAGGCGCTCGACCGGGACGCCATCTACAACGAGTACCGCGGCTATGCCGAGGAGCTGCGGCCCTACGTGCGGGACACCGTGCCCCTGGTGCAAGAGGCGCTGGAGGACGGGCGCGGCATCCTGCTGGAAGGGGCGCAGGGCAGCCTGCTGGACATCGAGTTCGGCACGTACCCCTTCGTAACCAGCAGCGACGTGATCGCGGGCGCCTCGGCCGGCACGGGCATCCCGCCCACCCGCATTGACCGCGTGATGGGGCTGGCCAAGGCCTACTGCTCGCGGGTGGGGGCCGGGCCGTTCCCCACCGAGCAGGACAACGCCGTGGGCGAGACGATCCGCAGCACCATCGAGGAGCACGGCGGCCGGGAGTACGGCGCCACCACGGGCCGGGCGCGGCGTTGCGGCTGGCTGGACGGCGTGGCGCTGCGGCACACGGCGCGCCTGACCGGCGCCGGCAGCCTGGCCGTCTCGGTGCTGGACGTGCTCAGCGCCTTCGAGACCGTCAAGGTCTGCACGGCCTACCGGCTGAACGGCCAGATGCTCAGGGCTTTCCCGGCCAACGCCCAGGCGCTGGCCCGCGTCGAGCCGGTCTACGAGGAGCTGGAAGGCTGGCAATGCGACATCTCCGAGGCGACGTCGTGGGGCGATCTGCCCGGGGCGGCGCGCCGCTACCTGAGGTTCGTCGAGAGCCTGGCAGGGGCCCCGGTCGAGTTCGTGTCCGTGGGACCCGAGAGGACGCAGGTGATCGAGCGCGGGCCCGATGAGTGAGCTGCCGGACAAGCTGCCCCGCCACGTGGCCATCATCATGGACGGCAACGGCCGCTGGGCGCGCGCCCGCGGACTGCGCCGCAACGAGGGCCACCTGGCCGGCGCGGAGAGCGCCCGGGCCGTCGCCGAGTGCTGCGCCGAGCTGGGCATACCGACGCTGACCCTCTACGCGTTCAGCACCGAGAACTGGAACCGGCCCCGCTCCGAGGTGCGTTTCCTCATGTCGAACCTGCGCAAGTTCCTCAAGGAACACAGGGACGACTTCCTGAAGAACGGCGTGCGCGTGGCGGCCATCGGCGACGTCGAGGGCCTGCCGGCCGCTGTCCGGGAAGAAATACGCGCCACCCAGGAGGCGACGCGGGACGGCGAGAAGCTGACGCTGGTGGTGGCGCTGAACTACGGCGCCCGCCGCGAGATTACCCACGCGGTCCGGCAGATCGCGGCCCGCGTGCAGCGCGGCGAGCTGGAGCCCGGCGACATAGACGAGGCCACGGTCAGGGAGCACCTCTACACGGCGGGCCTGCCGGACCCGGACCTGCTGATACGCACGGCCGGCGAAATGCGCTTGAGCAACTTCCTGCTCTATCAGCTATCCTACGCGGAGATCTACGTGACCGAGACGCTCTGGCCGGACTTCCGCCGAGAGGAGTTCATGGAAGCTCTCCAGGAGTTCGCCCGCCGCGAGCGGCGGTTCGGCGGGCTGAAGCCGGACGCAGGGACGGCAGCGCGCCACAACGGCCGCTCCGCCAGGGCCAGGAGCAGGGGCCGCTGAGATGACCGAGACGCCGATGGCTGCCCCCGAGACGGACGTCCTGGCCCTGCCTGCGGGCGGGGAGAGCGTGCCCGCGCCCCTGCGCATCACCTGCGGGCTGCTGGCCGGGGCGGCCACGCTGGCCCTGGTGGCGCTGGACGCCGCGTGGGAGCAGGCGTTCGTCTACGCGGCCTGCGGCACGGGGGCGGTGGCGCTGGCCCTGGCCGAGCTCGGCGAGCTGAGCCGGCGCGCCGGCGTTCGGGCGGGCGGAGGGCCGCTCGTGGTCGGAGGAGTGGCCGTCTTCCTGCTCCAGTGGGCCGGTTGGGTCTGGCCGAGGAGCGGGCCGGACCCCTGGCTCGTCGGCTGCCTGGCGGCCGTCGTGGCGGTGGGCGCGCCCTTCACCGCCCGCGTGCTCCGGGGACGCATCGGCGGGGCGCTCGAGAGCGCCTCGGTCAGCGCGGCCAGCATCATCTACGTGCCCGTAATGGTCGGGTTCCTCACGGCCGTGCGGATGGGATGGGGCGGGGCGGGCCTGCTGACCGTGCTGGTGGTCTGCAAGGGCGGGTCCACGGGCGCCTACCTCGTCGGCAAGACGCTGGGGCGGCGGCCGCTGGCGCCGCGGGTGAGCCCGCGCAAGACGGTGGCCGGCGCCGTCGGGCAGGTGGCCACAAGCATGGGGCTGGCCTGGGCGCTGGCCCACTCGCCCCTGTCACTGATGAGCGGCAGGGCGGCGCTGCTTTACGGCGCGCTGGCGGCCGGCGCAGCCATGGCGGGCGACCTGACCGCCTCGCTGCTGAAGCGCCAGGCCGGCGTCAAGGACTCCGGCCGCCTGGTGCCCGGCTTGGGCGGGATGTTGGACATGGTGGACGACGTGCTGTTCGCCGCGCCGCTCAGCTACCTCTTCCTGCTGTGCGCGGCAGCCTGACGGGGAAGAAACGGGTGGAGAAGACGATACAAGTGGGCGGGCAGGACGAGGTGGTCAAGCTGTTCGGCCCGCGTGACAGCCACCTGAAACGCCTCCGGGACGCCTTCGACGTGCAGGTGGTGGCGCGCGGGCAGGAGCTGCGCATTGACGGCCCCGAGGAGAACGTGCGCCGCTGCGAGGCGGCCCTGCTGGCCCTCGAAGCCGAGCTGAACCGGGGCACCGACATCACCGACGATCTGCTGGAGGACCTCATCGAGCGGCACACGCGGCCGCCGGCCCTCACGGCGACCGGCCGGCAAGCGCCTGAGGGCGAGTTCGAGCCGTGGCCGGGCGCAGCGGCCCGCACCCCGGGCCAGGGCACCTACGTGCGCGCCATGCTGGGCAGCGAGGTGGTGCTCTGCATCGGGCCGGCCGGCACGGGCAAGACCTACCTTGCCGTGGCCCTGGCGCTGCACTTCCTGAAGCGCGGCGTGCTCAGCCGCATCGTGCTGTGCCGCCCCGCTGTGGAAGCCGGCGAGAGCCTGGGCTTCCTGCCGGGCGACATCTACGCCAAGGTGAACCCCTACCTGCGGCCCCTTTACGACGCCCTGCACGACCTGATGGACGCCCGCCGCGTGCGGCGTTACATTGACAACGACCTCATCGAGATACTGCCGCTGGCCTTCGTGCGCGGCCGCACCCTGGACAACGCCTTCATCATCCTCGACGAGGCCCAGAACTGCACCGTCGGCCAGATGAAGACCTTCCTGACGCGGCTCGGCCCGCACGCGCGGCTCGTGGTGACCGGCGACATCACGCAGATAGACCTGCCGCCCGGCCAGAAGAGCGGGCTGGTAGACGCCCAGGAGCGCCTCAGCGGCGTGCCCGGCATACGCGTCGTGTGGCTGACCGACAAGGACATCGTGCGGCACCCCCTGGTCAGGCTGATACTGGACGCCTATAGCCAGGAGATCCCGGCGCCGTCACCGAGTGAACCCGACGGAGAGCAGTAGGCGATGCGCGGGTCAGCAAACGGACGAAACGGACCGGTCCTGGAGCAGCGGCCCAGGCAGGGCGGCCGGGGCGCCGGCGCGCGGAAGGCTGGCCTGAGGGCGGCGCGAGCGGCCGGCTTTGCGGCCTTCGCGGCCGTGCTGAGCCTGGTGCTGACAGCGGGCCGCCCGCCGCTCGGCGTGGAGGTGGGCGAACCGGCGCCCCGCCTCTTCAGGGCTCGCGTGCGGTTCGTGCGCGCCGACTACGAGGCCACGCGGATGGCACGGGAACGCGCCCGGCTGAACGAGCCGTGTGTCTTCCGCCAGGCCACGGACCAGTGGGAGGAGGCCTCCCAGCAACTGCTCGGCGCAGTGCGAAGGGGCAAGGACGCCCTGCTGTGGAAGCAGCCGCCGGACGAACTCGACGAAACGCTCCTGGCCGACCTGCTGCCCCGCGTGCAGGCGCAGTCGGATGCGCTCGAGGAAGGCCTGCGCCGGCTGGGCCGGATGGACCTTGTGCGCCCGGCCGACCTCGAACAGCCGATGCTAACCCAGAAGGAGGTCGCCGACGTCTCCATCCGCGCGCCCTCGGGCGAGCTGCGCCGGGCGCCCACGGCCGCCCTCGTGCCGCTGGATGCGGATGCCCCCGCCCTGAGGGAGGCCTTCGCGACGGCCCTCGACGGCCTGGCGCCCCCGGAGGCCGCCCTGATGCGGCGGGCGCTGACCCACGCGCTCCAGCCGAACCTGGTGCTGGACCTCGAGCTGAGCACGGAGAACGCCGACCGCGCGGCGGCGGCGACGCCCGTCGTGACGGAAACGGTCGAGAAGGGGCGCGTGCTGCTGGCCAAGGACAGTGAGGTGGCCAAGCACCACGTCGAGGACCTGGAGCGCGAGCGCCGGAAGTACGGGGACAGCTCGGCCGGGCGGGTCACGCGCATGCAGACGCTGGGCGGCCTCGTGGTGGTGCTGCTGCTGGTGCTCGGCGGCGCGGTCGGCTACGCGGCCCGCTACCAGCCCCGGATGCTGCGCAGGGGGCCCCAGCTGTTCGTCTTCGCCCTGGTGACCCTTGCGCTGGTGGGCATGGCGCGCGCCTGCGTGGTCTGGGGGGTCACCCCGCTCTGGGTGCCGGTGCCGATGATGGTGATGGTCATGTGCCTGGTCTACGACCAGAGCTTCGGGCTCGGCGCGGGGGTCTTCTACGCGCTGCTGGTCCGGCTGGCGTGCCCGGGAGCGAACCAGGAGTTCTTCGTCCTGCTCATCGGCGGCATCACGGCGGCGCTGCTGGCCCGGCAGGTGCGCACGCGCACCACGCTCATCAAGACGGGCCTGCTGACGGGGGCGGCGCAGTTCTGCGCAGCGTGGGGGCTGGGGCTGATGTCGGCCACCGATGGGCTGGCGGTCCCGCTGCACTTCTGGGAATCGCGCCTGCTGGCCGACAGCCTGGCGGCGCTGGGCAACGGCGTGCTGAGCGGCTTCGTGGTCAGCGGCGTCCTGCCGGCCATCGAGAAGCTGTTCGGCGTGACCACCGACATCCGCCTGCTCGAATGGAGCGACCCCAACCAGCCGCTGCTGCAGCAACTGCTCCTCAACGCGCCGGGCTCCTATCACCACAGCATGGTGGTGGGCAGCCTGGCGGCCGAGGCCGCCGAGGCGGTCGGCGCCAATCCGCTGCTGGCCCGCGTCAGCGCATACTTCCATGACATCGGCAAGCTGAAGAAGCCCGAGTACTTCGCCGAGAACCTGCCTCCCGACACGCCGAACCCCCACGACGAGCTCTCCCCCACCATGAGCAGCCTCATCATCACGGCCCATCCCAAGGACGGCGCCGAGATGGCCGAGCAGTACGGCGTGCCCCGCGTCGTGAGGGACATCATCCTCCAGTCCCACGGCTCGGGCGTCGTGCGCTACTTCTGGGAGAAGGCGCGCAAAGGCAACGGCCAGAAAGACGAGGTGGAGGAACACGACTTCCGCTACCGCCTGCCCAAGCCCCAGGGCAAGGAGGCCGCCATCGTGATGCTCTGCGACGCCGTGGAGAGCGCCGCCCGCTCGATGGGTCGCTCCTCGCCCGGGCAGTTGCAGGACCTGGTCCACAAGATCATCATGGAGCGGCTCCACGACGGCCAGCTCGACGAGTCGTCCCTGACCATAACCGACCTGAAGACCCTGGAGGACTGCCTGGTGCGGGGCCTCAGGGCCGTCTTCCACAGCCGCGTCGCCTATCCCGGACAGCAGGAGGGGGCCGAGCGGGCCGCGGCCGCCGCCGGCGCGGCGCATAGAGACCCGGGCCATGAACATCGAGATAGCCAACCGCCAGAAGGCGCTTAGGTGGCGCAGCGACGTGATCCGCAGGACGCTCGAAGCGGCGCTCGAAGCCGAGGGCAGGGACGCCGATCTGAGCGTCGCCCTGGTGGGCAATGAGGAGATGGCCGCACTGAACGAACGGTTCCTCGGCCGCAGCGGCCCCACCGACGTGCTCGCCTTCCCCTATGGGGATGAAGGCGGGCTCGTCAGCGGCGAGATCGTCGTCAACGCGGAACTCGCCCTGCGCCAGGCCGAAGGCCGCGGTCACAGCGCCACCGACGAGCTGCTCCTCTACCTGGTGCACGGGGCGCTGCACCTGTTAGGCTACGACGACCGGGCGCCGGCCGGCAGGCGCCGCATGCGGGAGCGCGAGCGGCAGGTGCTGAGCGGCCTGGGCCGGAAGGTCGAATCCCGAAGACCGCGGGGAGGTGAGGGCAGTGCTGGGAGGGGCTGAGCTGCCGGTGCTCTGGGCGGTCGTCTTTCTGGCGGCGCTGGCCGAGTCGGCCCTGCGCTTCGCCTCGCGCGCCAAGCTGGAAGACGAGCTGGAAGGCCCGGAAGAGAAGTCGCGCTACGCCCGCTACCTGGAGCAGGCGCGGGCGCTGTCCGCCTGCTGCATGCTCGCGCGTGTGGTGGCCGCCTCTGCGGTGGTCGCCGTCATCATCCTGCGCGCGCGCCAGCAATGGGGCGGCGTGGCGCTCGGGCTGCTGGCCGCCGTGGGCCTGCTGGTGCTGGCCGAATGGCCCGCGCGACTGGTGGGGCGCAAGTGGTCCTCCGAGCTCCTGGGCGTGCTGCTCCCCGCGCTGTTCTGGGTGGCGTGGCCGGTAAGGGCGCTGTTCCCGGGTGCGCGGCGGCCGGCCGACGCCGCCGAGGAGGCCCCCGAACCCGAAGTGGTGGAAGCGGCCAAGGAGGAGATCCGGGTCGCCATCGAGGACGGTGCCGCCGAGGGCGCCCTCGAGGAGGAAGAGAAGGAGATGATCGAGGGCATCATGAAGTTCCGCGACGTAGACGTGGCGGAGATCATGACGCCCCGCACGGACATGGAGTGCCTGCGCGCCGAGATGCCGCTGCCGGAGGCCGTGCGGGCGCTCGGCCAGTTCCCCCACAGCCGCATCCCCGTCTACGAGGACACCCTCGACAGGATCCTGGGCATCCTCTACACCAAGGACCTCCTGTCGGCCGTGGCGGAGAACGGCGGCGCCGGCCGCATCCTGCGCGACGTGATGCGGGAGCCCCTCTTCGTGCCCGAGACCAACACGGTGGGGGCGCTTCTGCAGCAGTTCCAGCGGGAGCACGTGCAGATCGCCGTCGTCCTGGACGAATACGGCGGCGTGGTCGGCCTGGTGACCGTCGAGGACATCATGGAGGAGATAGTCGGCGAGATCCAGGACGAGTACGACCAGGAGGACACGGAGGACCGCGTGCGGCGCCGCTCCAGCGGGGCGCTGGAGGTGGACGCCCGGCTGCGCATTGACGAGGTGAACGAGCTGCTCGGCGTGGACGTGCCCGAGGACGAGGACTACGACACCGTCGGCGGCTACG
>LJUE01000065.1 GCA_001303885.1 Planctomycetes bacterium SM23_32
CGTCCTGCGGCGCCACGGGCGCCTCGAAGGTGACCGTCCGCCGCACGCGGTCGTCGGCCGGCGCGTCGGGGTCGCTCTGCGTGAGCGTACCCCCGTAGACGCCGTCCACTCCGGGGTCGGGTTCCAGCAGCGCCACGTCCCGCTGGAAGCGGTTCGGCAGGTAGTAGTCGTCGGCGTCCAGGAAGGCGACGTACCGGCCGCGCGCGTGGCGTATCCCCAGGTTGCGCGAGGCAGCCGGGCCGTGGTTGCCGCCGTCGGGATGGCGGAAGAGGCGCACCCGTCCGTCTTGCGCGGCGAGCCGCCGGCACACTTCGAGGCTGCCGTCGGTCGAGGCGTCCTCCACCAGGATCACCTCCAGCGCCGCCGGCTGGTCCAGGGCCGAGCGGACGGCCTGCTCGACGTGGAGCTCGGCGTTGTGGACCGGCACGACGACGCTGACGAGCGGCGCCTCATCGCCCGGTCGGTCTGGGGCTGCCTCTGGCATCTTCCTCACCGGTCGCGCGGCCGCGGCCTCAGGGGATGTCCTCGTCGGTGACGGGGTTGACGGGCGGCTTGCCGCTGAGCACGCGCACGCAGTCCTCTGCGGCGCCCAGCTCCATCAGGTAACGGCTGCCGCGGGCCGAGGCGCCCATGTGGGCGGTGAGCACGACGTTCTCGAACTGGGTCAGGGGCCCCTCGTAGGGCTCGCGTTCGAAGACGTCCACCGCGGCTCCCGCCAGCCGGCCGCCTTCGAGGGCCTGCACGAGGGCGGCCTCGTCCACGATCCTGCCGCGGGCGGTGTTCACCAGGAAACCGCCCGCCGGCATGGAGGCCAGCTCCGCGGCGCCCACCAGGCCGGTGTTCATCTCGTTGAGCGGCACGTGGATGGTCACCAGGTTGCAGGTGCGGAACAGCTCGCGTATCGCGAGCCATTCCAGCCCGTGCTGTCGCCCGAACTCCAGGTCGGGCTTCAGGTCGCAGCCGTAGAGCCGCGCCCCGAAGGGCTGGAGCAACCTGACCACGCGTCGGCCGATGCGGCCGACGCCGAGCACGCCGATCTTGACCTCGCGCACCAGCCAGCCCAGGTAGCGGTTCCACAGCCCCTCGCGCACGGACTTGTCGGAGTCGTGCACCTTGCGCAGCAGGTTGAGGATCTGGCAGACGGCGAGTTCGGCCACGCCGTCGGCCGGCGCCTCGGGAGTGAAGGTGGCGACGATGCCCCGCTCGCGCAAGAGGTCGAAGTCCAGGTTGTCCAGGCCGACGCCCACCCGGGAGATGACCTTCAGTTCGGGCGCGGCGTCCAGCACCTCCCGCGTGTAGGGCTCCGTGCCGGCGACCAGGCCGTGTGCATGCTCGACGACGCCGGCGACCTCGTCGGGCTTGAGGCGCCGGCCGTAGGGGTTGTAGCGGATCTGCCATCCCGTGGCCTCGAGCACCTGGCGGGGGCGCTCCCCGCAGGCGCCGAAGGGATGGGTGGTCACCTGGATGATGTATCGGCTCATGGTGGCCCCTCAGAGCTCGCCGCGGGCGTAGCCGGCCAGCATCTCGGCCAGCCGGAAGGTGTACTCGTCGTCTATGTCAATGCCTTCAATGCGGTCCGTCTCGAACATGAGCGGCCGCCGGCCGATGCGCCGGTCCCTCGCCCCGAACGACGCCCTGGTGAAGACGTAGAGGGCCGAGTTCTCCTCGAAGATCGGCTCCAGGTCCTGGGTGCGGATGAGGTGCTCGGGGTCGTGGTTGACGGGCGTGCCTTCGGCCGTGTAGAAGCGGCTCTGGTAGCAATTCACCGAGAAGAGCGAATCGCAATCCTCGCACTTGACGAACCGGCGCAGGGCCTCGGTCATGGTCTCCGAACGCAGCAGGGGGTTGGTGGCGTGCGTCTGAAGGTAGATGTCGGCCTCCACCTGCGAGATGTCGTAGGCGAGAACGCTGTTCATGCTCACCATGTCGCCGCAGAGCTCTTCCGGGCGCTCCAGCACGCACACCTTGCGGAAGAGCTTCCCGGCCTCTGCGGCGATGCTCTGGCTATCGGTGTCCACCACGACCACGTCCACGGCGAAGGTGCGCTCCAGCGTGCCGAGGATGTGGTGGAAGAGCGGCTTGCCGGAGAAGGGACGGGTGTTCTTGCCGGGCACGCGCTCGCTGTGCTCTTTCATGGGCACCAGCGCGGCCACGCGCATGTTGTGGATCATGACGCGCCTCCCTCACCGCCAGGGGTCGTGTTCGCCTGCCACTGCCCGATGTGCCGCCGTATCGCCGAAAGCCCGCTGCGGCATTCATGGATGAGCATGGTCACGTCCAGGCTGTAAGCGATGAGCCGGTAGCCTTCCTCGATGCGCCGCGCCACCTCGTCCGTGTCCGGCTGGACGACGTGGATGCCCGCCGCCACGCCGCCGCGGGCGGCCGCCTCCAGCACGCGCCGCGTGGCCCGCGCCATGTCCGGGTGGTCGAACTGCCCGGTGATGCCGAGCGATGCGCTCAGGTCGTACGGGCCGATGAAGACGGCATCCACGCCGGGCACGCTCAGGATCTCGTCAATGCACTCCACGGCGTCGGTGTGCTCGATCTGGACGCAGACGAGCGTGGCATCGTTGGCGGAGGCCACGGCCTCCTCGAAGCGGAGCCCGTACATGTTGGCCCGGCAGAAGCCGACGCCGCGCCGGCCCTCGGGCGGGTACTTGGCGGCCGCCACGACGGCCTCGGCTTGCTGGGGCGTGTTCACCAGCGGGGCGATGACGCCGGCCGCGCCCGCGTCCAGGTAGCGCTTCGTGGTGGCGTAGTCCGAGCCCGGCAGGCGGACCACGGGCACGCAATCGGCGTTCCCCGAACGGACGGCCTGGAACAGGGCGTGGGCTGCCGTGACGTCGGCGCCCGAATGCTCGGCGTCCACGGTCAGGAAGTCGAACCCGGCGGCCGCCATCAGCTCCGCCACCACCGGGCTGCACGTGTCAATCCAGCTCCCCACCACCGGACGTCCGGCCTGAAGCTCACGACGCAGGTTCTTCACGTTCTCCTCCTTCCCTCGCCCGTGCCAGGGCGCGCAGACGCTGCTCGCTCGCCAGCCACCATTCGGCCACAGCCACGTCCAGCAGGGTGTGCACGTCGCGCCCCGTCACCCACGTGCGCACGACGGGCAGGCAGCGCCGGCCCATCCACCACCAGGGGTTCGGGCCGTCGCGCCGCTGCACGCAGTCCTTGCGGAATGCCCAGACGCCCTGGTCGTAGTAATAGGCCTTCGCGTAGGACTGCCGCTCGGTCGAGACCTGGCGGTCAGGGTCGCCGTAGGGGCGCAGCAGCCCGTCGGCCACCTCCAGCGCGCGCAGCGGGTGGTCGTCGGCGGCCTCCCAGACAGTCATGACCGAGTCCAGGTCAGCCCGCTCCGCCAGCAGGCCCAGGCAGCGGTCAATCAGCTCGCCGTCCACCATCACCGTGTTGCCGAGCAGCAGGACGACGTTCCGGAGGTCCTCTTCCCGGCGGTCGGCCTCCTCGACAGCGTGCCTGATGACGTCGCCGTGGTTGACGTGGTCGCCACAGAGCTCTTCGGGCCGCCGGATGATGCGGCAGCCCATCTGCTCGGCGACGCGGCCGATGGACTCGCCGTCGGTGGAGACGTAGACGCGGCCGATGCCGCCGGCGTCGAGCGCCGCCTGGATGGGATAGGCCACCAGGGGCCGGCCGGCCACCTCGTAGGTGTTCTTGTCCGCTATGGACTTGCTGCCCGCGCGGGCGGTGATGATGGCGGCGTTCATGGGCGTGCTTCCCTCCGGTCTTCGGACGGGGCGGTCGGCGGCCCGTCGGGCTCCCTGACGGGCCAGCCCAGCCGCCGGCGGGCCCAGCGCTTGATGGGCCGCGGCGTCAGAAAGGCCGCGACGCGCAGCGCCGCCCGCCTCAGCCGATGCATCCCCGTCAACAGGGCGGCCCACAGGCGGTCCGGATGGTAGAGGGGCAGCGTGCTGGCCAGCCAGCGGTAGGGCTTGGAGCGACGGAACCTGATCCTGCCCTCCACGCCGAAGCGCTCCAGCATCTCGTTCGTGTAGCGCGCGTGCAGCACCTGCGCCCTCACCTCGTTGCGGCGCGACGGCCCGTGCAGCGAGCGGTTGCCGCCGTGGCGGCGGTAGTAGCCGAGCGGCTCCTCGAAGGAGAACACCTGCCCGAAGATGGGCATGGGCCGGCTGACGGCGACGTCGGCCCAGTAGTAGGAGAGGTACGACTGCGCGTCGAGCGGGAATATCCGCTCCAGGTCCCGGCGCCGGCACGCCAGCCCGCTGGTCGGGCTGAAGAACGAGACGTGGTTCTCGGCCAGGTAGAGGCGCAGCACGTCGCCCGTGACGCCGGCCGGGGGGAACACCTCCCCGGTGGGCTCGCCCTGCTCGTCCACCACGCAGCTGCTGTGCTGCACCAGGCTGTAGCCCCCCTGCTCGAACGCCCCCACCACCCTCTCCACCTTCTGGGGCATCCAGTAGTCGTCGCTGTCCATGAAGCAGACGATCTCGCCGGAGCTGGCCTTGAAGCCCGCGTTGAAGCCGGCGGCCTGGCCGGCGTTCTCCTGGGCGATCACCCGCACGCGCGGGTCGCGGCCCGCGTAGCGCCGGGCCACCTCCAGCGACTCGTCCGTCGAGCCGTCGTCCACCACGATCAGCTCCAGGTGGCGATACGTCTGCGTCAGCACGCTCTCGACGCACTCGCCCAGGAAGCGTGCGTAGTTGTAGTTGGAGACGATGACCGACACCAGCGGCCCGGGCGCCTCCGGCTCCGTCCCACGCTGTAGCTCGTCGGCTGCCATGCGGCACTCAGAACAGGGAGTCGAAGTCCACGCGTTCGAACACCTCCAGCTTGCCGCCGACGGTGGCGTTGTAGATGTGGCCGCCGGCTGCTTCCACCCCTTCCCGGCAGTTGGCAAAGCCGGCCATCATGCGGGGCACGGCCGGATTGTGCCAGCGGTAGCCCCTGCCGAAGTAGCGCGGGTCGAAGTGGTTCGGGTCGTCGTCGCGGGTGCTCTCCAGGTTGTCCAGCACCCCGTCCCCGTAGCGGTCGGGGCCCGACTGCTTCACGGTGTCCAGCACCTTGTAGTTGCAGTCGCAACCGATCAGGTAGATCGGGTCGAACCCCATGTAGAAGGCGATCTGGATGGCGATGTTGGTCACGCTCCACATGGGCGTCACGCCGCGCGCAATGTCGTAGGCGAACCGCTCCTCGACGGGCTTCCCCTCCCAGGACACGTGCCGCTTGATCCAGTACCAGTAGACGTCCGGCCCGTCGCGCAGCAACCCCCGGAACCGCTCCGGGAAGAACAGCGTCATCCCCTCCAGGGAGTTCAGCTCGTCCGCGCAGTCTGGACCGATGAACCAGTCGGAGAGCGTCAGGAAGGTCGGCTTCCAGCTGATGCGGTCGAAGAGCAGGTAGACGCGGTTCAGCCCGAACGTGTGCTCGCCGGCCAGCTTCTCCAGGGGGGTCTCGTTCAGGCTCGGCCCGTTGCCCATGATGAAGATGCGCTCGCCGCGGTGGACGCCCTTCAGGGCGCCCAGCCGCCGCCTGTCCCGCCGCGGGCAGGGGAACGGGCCCCACCGCGCGTAGAGCCGGTGGCGCGTCTCTCCCCACTCCCGGTAGGCGTCCGGCCCGCCCCGGGCCAGTATCTGGCGCTCCCTGCGCTTCCACTCATGGATGCCGATCCGGCGGCTGATGAACTCCCAGCGCCTCAAGGGAGCCCGCAGCCGCAGCCAGATGCGCCCAAGCAGACCCAGCGGCCCCTCGGTGAAGAGCACGCGCAGCGATTTCAGCAGCAGCCGCATCTCATCCCACCTCCACCCGGCGCCTGCGGCCAGCCCGGACCCTCCGGGCCGATTCCGGTCGGCTCACGGCGAGCGCATGGCGGTAGAACTCCACCGTGCCCGCGACCGTCCTGTCCCACGAGAAGCCGGCCGCCCGCTTGCGGCCCGCTGACACCATCCGACGCCGAAGCGGCTCGTCCGTGAGGACTCGGGTGAGGCCCTCGGCGATGGAATCCACGTCGCGGGGGTCCACGTACAGGCCCGCATTCCCAACCACCTCCGGCAGGGAGGTGGTGTTCGCGACCACCACGGGACAGCCGGCGTGCATGGCCTCCAGGGGCGGCATCCCGAACCCCTCGTAGAGGGACACGTAGGCGAAGGCCGCGGCGTCGGCGTATAGGCCAGCGAGTGTCCCGTCGTCCACGTCCAGGGCCAGGCGCGCCGCCGACTCGTCCAGCCCGCTCTGCGCGCGGAACGAGGCGATCCGCTTCAGGTGGCGGCGCTCCACCACCACCAGGAGGACGTGGTCCCGCCCGACGCCGGCGCGCCGGCTCTCGGCGAATGCCTGCATCGCGCGCAGCACGTTCTTGCGCGCCGGGTACTGGCCGAGCAGCAGGACGTATCCGCCCGGCCTCACGCCCAGCGAACGCAGCAGCGGCAGCGCTGCCTCCCCGTCCGCGGCGGCGTAAAGCGGGTCGGCCGCCAGGGGGATGACCCGGGTCTGGCACTCCGGCAGGCGCACAAGCTCCCGCACGTCGCGCCGCGTGCTCTCGGAGGGGCAGAGGACGAAGTCGCGTTCGGGGTCCACGCTGGCCAGCACCTCCCGGATCACCGCCCCCCCGTCGGACGACAGCTCCGGCAGCCTCGCGCTGTCGCAGTCGTGGACGGTGAGGACGCGCACGGCCCCGGCAGTCCAATCCCCGGGCGGCAGGGGGCTGAACGTGGAGTGATAGAGGTCCCAGCGCCGGCGCGCCGCTGGCGGGCCGGGACGGAAAAGGCGCCCGTGGAGGGCCAGCCGCCGCGCGCGAGACCATCCGGCGAGCGCCGGCAGCCGGGAACCCGCCTCCTCCAGCTTCCACAGGGCCCACAGGACGCAGAGAATGCCCCACCGTTTGCGCCACGAGCGCGCCACCCTCCGCCCGACGGCCGCCTCGAGGGCGTCCGTTGCGGCGCGCACGTCCTCGAAGGACGGATCATCCAGGCGCGCAAACACGAGCGGCCGCAAGTCGAGCTCCGCCTCACGGGCACATAGCCCGCCGTAGAGGGCCCGCGTGTAGCGGTCCACGCCCAGGTGCCCCCTCGGATAGGCGAGGGCCTCGGCCCATCGCCTCAGGTCGAGCGCCACGGCGAGTCTGTCGTCCCGCGCTGCCATCTCCGTCCGCTCAAAACAGGGAGTCGAAGTCCACCCTCTCGAAGACCTCGAGCTTGCCGCCGACCGTCGCGTTGTAGATGCGCCGGCCCCGCGCCTCTATCGCCTGCCGGCAGGTGCGGTATCCCTCGATCATGGCCGGCACGTTGGGGTCGTGCCACTTGCGCCCTGCGCCCAGGTAGTCGGGGCAGAAGTGGTTGGGGTCGTCGTCCCGCGTGCTCTCCAGGTAGAAGCCCACCCCGCGACCGAACCTGTCCGGGCCGGTCTGCCTGACGCTGGCGGGGATCACGTAGTCGCAGTCCACCCCGACCAGGTAGATCGGATCGAACCCCATGTAATAGGCGATCTGGACAGCCGTCACCGATACGGCACCTCCGGCGCAGACGCCTCGGCTCGCGTCGTAGGAGAAGCGGGGCCCCCCCGCGAGGCCCCTGTCCACCTGCTCGCGGCCCGACCAATACCAGTAGACGTCCTCGCCGCCCCGCAGCAGGCCACGGAACCTCTCCGGGAAGAAGAACGTCATGCCTCTGAGCGCGTTCACCTCGTCGGCTATGTCGGGCGTGGCGCGCCAGTCCAGCACGGTGTAGAAGCTGGGGCGCCAGTCAATGCGGTCGAACAAGAGGTAGATGCGGTTCATGCTGAAGGTGAACTCGTCGGCCAGCTTCTCCAGCGGGGTGCGGTTCAGGCTCGGCCCACAGCCGACGATGAAGATGCGCTCGCCCCGGTGGCAGTCCCGCAGCGAGCGCAGCCGCCTGACGTCCCGGCGCGGACACGGGATCGGCCCGGTGAAGCTGTAGAGCCTCCGCCTGGCCCTGCCCCAGCGGTTGTTCACCTCCCGGTGTCCCAGCGGCCGCAGTTCCTTCCGGGCTCGTCGCCAGCGCAGCAGTTCTTCCTTCCGGCGCCGGCCGGCGTCGAGCGCCACGGCCAGGGAGGACCGCCTGTATCGCCAGTACAGGCGGCGCACGCGGCCCCAGAGCCGCCGCGCCACGCCCACGGGCCCCTCCCGAAGCAGCACCTCGTAGGCGCGGGCCAGCGCGGCAGCGATGGCGCCTGCGGCGGCCCTCATGCCCCCCCCCTCCTGCGACCGGACCGGCCGGCCGGCGGCGCCGATCACTTCCTTGTAGAAGGCCAGGTACTCGGTGTTGAACCTCTCGACGCGGAACGCCTGCCGGGCCCGTGCGCGCATCTCCTTCCGGGCCGCCGGTTCGTAGGCGCCCTCGGGCTCCATGACCTGCTCGATCAGCCCGGCCAGCTCCTCTGCATCGCCGGCCTCAGCGTCGAAGGGCAGCCCCACCTCCATGCCGAGCAGCTCGCTGAGTTCACGCACCGTCGGCGGATAGCCGATGATGGGCAGCCCCATGCAGAGCGCCTCGGCGTAGGCCACCCCGAAGGACTCCTTCCGGCTCGGCACTACCAGCGCGCCCCCCTCGGCCATCAGGTCAGCTATGCGTTGGGCGCCAAGGCGCCCGGTGAAGCGGATGTTCAGGCCCTGCTCGCGGGCGCGCCGTTCGAGCGGGTCCTTCAGGGCCCCGTCGCCCACGACCGCGGCCTCCCAGCGGTTCAGCGCCGGCTCTCGCGCGTAGGCGTCCACCAGCAGGTGGGCGCCCTTGTCTTCGGTGACGTGGCCGACGAAGATGACGCGCCTTAGCGGGCCGACCGCGCCCGCCCTCTGGAACTCCCCGCCGACGCAGTAACGGATCAGGCGGCAGCGCCCCCGCAGGCCCGCGTGTGCACGACAGGCATGCTCCTGCTGATGCCGACTGACGAAGACCACGTGGTCGTAGTCGGCGAGCGTCTCGGCCAAGCCCCACGAGTGATGCGTAAGCACCAGGGGCGTGCGGCAGCCCAGCCGCCGGAACACCGGCGCGAAGTCCGAGTGGGTGTAATGCACATGCACCAGGTCCGGCTGCACGTCCCGCAGGGCGCGCATGAGAGCCGCTCCCTTGCTGAAGGCCAGGCGCTC
>LJUE01000066.1 GCA_001303885.1 Planctomycetes bacterium SM23_32
CGCCCCAGACCCTCCAGCACCCGCGCCGCCTGGGCGGCAACACCCGCCAGGGACAGGCTCGTTATGGGATCTTCGCCGTAGACGTAGATGGGGTTGGCGTCGAGGTCCGGCGGCGCCGTGACCACCGCGTTGGGTCCCGCCCCGCCCCTGACGCCGCCGTCCTGCGGGTCCTGCATGCGGATGCCGAACTCCACCTGCCACAGCGCCTCGTCTACGATGTCGGGCAGGCCGTCGCCGCTTTCCGGCAGGCCCAGTTGGCGGTCCGGGAAGGCTGTGGGGAACATCTCATAGAGGATGAGAAGCGATGCCGGAATGCGGTAGTGCCCGACAAGGCGGTCGTAGTCCGCGGCGTCGTGATAGCCGCCCCACGCGTCGAGCCGCGTCTCGGTCTTGATGCCCGGGTCCTCCTCGACCAGCCTGTCCTGGTCCTCGCTTCCGTGCTCCACGATGGTCGCGTTGATCTGCACGCCGGGGCTCCGATGGCAGGCGGCGCGGGGGAACTTCGACCAGGGCTCCTTCAGCTCGATGCCGCACCGCTGGTGAAGCAACGCGCGGGCGCAGTGGTAGAAGGGCTCAGCGTACACGTCCGAAGCGATGCGGAAGGGGAGCGAGCGTCCGACGCCCGGCACGAACACGAAGTAGGTCCCCGGCGTGGCGAAGCGTGAGAAGTCCAGCTCGTAAGTGTCCTCACCCGTGAGGTTGCCCAGGGCGCTGGTGCTGAGGGACTCGTGTCGGTCGTGCGACATGCGCAGCTCGGGTTTCCCGCTGAACACCACCTGGCCGGTGGCGGCGTCCACCACGTGGAACTCGTCGGCGTAGGCGCCCAGGGCCAAGGGCCCGGCGCTGCCCAGCCAGCCCCCCAGGTAGGCATACTTAAGCGCGTCCGGCAGGTAGCCGTACTGGTTCGCCTTGATGCTGCGGCTGAGGTTGGCGCGATCGTCGAACAGGATCTCGAACTCGCCGCGTTCGACGCCCACGTTCGTCATCACCACGCGATAGCGCTTCCCCGACTGGAGCGCACGGGGCAGCACAAGGAAGATCGTGTGGCGGTATGTGTCTGCCCAGTAGAGCTTCCCGTCCGGGTTGTCCAACACCTTCATGCGACCCACCTTCTCGGGCCGCAGACCGTCGGCAAAGGCGGCGTCTTCGTCGCTCTCCACCAGCCAGTTCTCGGGCTCTTCGGCCTTCAGGTAGTGCAGGTCGCCGATGAACTCGAGCGCAATGCACGAAGCCGTCTCAACGCGCACGTCTTCGAGGCGGACGGGCGGGTAGACGCCGTAGTTGATGGAGGGACTGTCCTCCTCCTCGTATTCGAGGACGTGCACGTCGTCCACCCAGGCCGTGCCCCGGCCCAGCAGGGCGATGGTGATCTCGGCCAGCTCGCCGTCGCCCGACGTACACGCTATCCTGGCCGACAGCCAGCCCCAGTCGCGTGTGCCTCGAACGATCGGGCTGTACCTCTCCGGCTGCCCGCGGACAGGCAGGCCTTCCGCGGCCCAGACCGTGGCCCGTATGCCGAGCCCGTGGGCCTCCTCCGTCCTCACGTAAGCACGCACTTCATACGTGTGGCCCTGGCGGAGCTCAAAGGAGCGGCCGGACCGGCCGTCCCGTGCCCAGTGGACGAACGCGCCCCTGTCCCGTCCGGGCCGGTCGTCCCATTCGTGCCGCCAGGTCAGGTCGGCATCGGCGCCGCCCGGGTCGAACAACCTGACCGACTGCCGCCCGCCGTGCGCAGAGGCATCGTCCAGACTCGCGGCGAACGCCTCGCCCTTGGCCACCAGCGTGAAGATGCCCGTCCCCTGCTCGAAGTCGCAGGAGTAGAGCGTCCGTGCGCCCCCTGCATCGGTGGCGCCTGGCCCCCCGACCGCACCCGCGCAGAGCAGCGCTGCCAACACAGCCCCGAGAGCGGTCTTCAACACGGCTGACCGACCTCCATTCGTGCACGGGCACACAGGCGAGGGCAGCTCCGGTGCAAACCGGCCGCCCCTTATCCCATCACGACCTCGACGCGGTGGACCTGTCCGTCGCCGAGGGCCGGCAGGACGTTGCCCTCGATGGGCTTTCCGTCGAGCGTCACGGACCTGACCCCCTTCATGACGCCGTCGGGGTTGCTGACGGCGATCTCATACGTGGCCGCTCGCCACGTGCGCGTGATGCAGAACTCCCGCCACCCGGCCGGCACGCAGGGGTCCACGATCAGGCCGTCCCAGTCCGGGCGGACGCCGAGGATGTACTGCGTGGCGGCCACGTAGTTCCAGGCCGCCGTGCCGGTCAGCCAGGTGCCGGCCGCTTTGCCGAACTCGCGGTGCGGGCGGGCGTAACGGAGCTGGCCGTAGACGTAGGGCTCGGCGGTGTAGTGGCGCGGGTCCTTCTCGCTGGCCTTCGGCGGCAGGATGGCGCTGTAGTACTCGAACGCCCGGTCGCCGCGGCCCAGGATGGACTCGGCGCACATGGCCCACGGGTTGGGGTGGCAGAAGATGCCGCCGTTCTCCTTGGCGCCCTTGGGGAAGACGGTGAAGTTGCCGCTCGGCGCCACCGTGCAGGCCGGCGTGAGCAGTTCAATGCCGTTCTCGGTGAACAGGTGCTCGCGCACGCTGTCCATGGCCGCCCGGCCCCGCTCCTCGTCGGCCACGCCGGCCATCACGGCCCACGGCTGGGGCTCCAGGAATATCTTGCCCTCGTCGCGGCTCGGCACGCCGAACCACTCGCCGTGCCGGTCCGTGCCGCGGGCATACCAGCCGTCCTCGAGCCACGCCTCGGCGTTCAGCGCGCCCGTCATGGTCTCGGCGACGGTCCGGAAGTAGTCCAGGACGTTCACCTGTTTGCCGTCTTGCTCGACGGTCAGGTCGCCGCGCCCCGACAGCTCGGCCAGCGGCCCCATCAGCCTCGCCATGTGCACGAGCATGATGCCCACCAGCACGGACTCTGAGACCTCGTCGTCGGCCCCGCCGCCGATCGTGTCGTTCCAGTCAGCCGCGCGGAGCCGCGGGATGCCGTGCGCGCCCCGGTCGTCGAAGCTGTACTGGATCGCCCGCAGCAGGTGATGGTAGAGGTCCTCGGAGAGGCCGCGGTCGTCGCTGTAGGAGAACTCCTCGTCGAGGATGCTCAGGTCGCCGGTCTCCTTGACGTAGTCGGCCACGGCGAGCACGGCCCAGAGGTGGTCATCCGAGAAGCCGGTGTTCTCGGAGCCCTGGCGGGTGAGCGCGCTGTACTGGTGGCGGCAACCGCCGTCCTTCAGGTGCACGGCCTCCATCAGCTCCAGGATCCGCTGTCGCGCGCCGTGCGGCGACATGTGCATGTAGCCCAGCAGGTCCTGAAGGCTGTCGCGCGTGCCCATGCTCCGCCGCAGCCCGCACGCATAGCCGCTGATGGAGCGCGAGAACTGGAAGTTGACCCAGCACTGGTAGGCGTTCCACGTGTTCACGGCCACGCCCATGTAGGGGTCGTCCAGGTCGCACTGGTAGGTGCCGAGCAGGCCGACGGCGTAGTCCTTCAGCTCGTCGAGCGCCTTCAGCACGCGGGCGTCGTCGCCCAGCCACTTCGCCAGCACGTCCCGCGCGTGCCCGTCGTGCGGCGGCCAGCCGACGACGACGTGGAAGACCTGCTGCTGGCCGGGCGCCAGCTCCAGGTCGAGCTGAAAGACGCCGACGGCCGTGTCGTCGCCGCAGAGGGAGCCCCGCGCCCTGCCCTCGCGCACAACCTGGGGGTCGCTGAGCGAGCCGTCGCCGATGAAGGCTTCCTGCTTCGTGTCGAAGCCGGCCGGCTCCTCGCTGACGGCCATGAACCGCGCGCGCTCGGGCGGCGTCTGCGAGGTGGTGACGTAGAGGATGCGCGCGTCGTCCGGGTCGGGGTCCATCTGCGCGATGTGGCCGCTGAACTGCACGTTGAACAGGTCGTTGTCCGCGCTGCTGTTCACGAACTCGCGGTAGGTAAAGCAGGAGAGGCGCCGGGGCCGGTCGCCGTCGTTGCGCACGGCCACGCGCTGGACCTCGATCAGCTCGCCGAGCGGGATCAGGTGGAGCATCTCTGTCGTGATGCCCTGGTTGACGGACGTGATGCGCGTGTAGCCGAGCCCGTGGCGGCACTCGTAGGCGTCCGGGCGGGCCTGCGTGACGGGCTGGTAGCCGGCGGACCAGAACGCGCCCGACGCGTTGTCGCGCACGTAGAGGTAGCGGCCGGGGCGGTCCTTGTAGGCGCCCACCTGCATGTAGCGGGTGATGCGGCAGGCCTGCGGGTCGCGATACCACGTGGTGCCGCCGGCCGTGCTGGAGATGATGCCGCAGAGCTGGCCTTCCAGCCCCAGGTAGTTGTGCCACGGGGCGGGCGTGGCATATGAGGTGATGACGTATTCGCGGGCAGGCACGTCGAAGTAACCGAACTCCGTCTCGGCCACCTTGGTTGCTTCGGCCATCAGTCGAACTCCTTGCCCTGAGAGCAGCAGTTGGACGGCATCGCCGTCCTTGGGGCAATCGTTCTACAGGCGGGATGGAAGGCTGTCAAGCGGCGGGGGGCAACGAGACGGAACTAAACGAACGAGCGCAAGGCACGGATTCACACGGACGGACACCGGTGAGAAGACGTCAAGGAAAGGCAGGAAGAGCGTCTGCCGGGGGTCGCGTCAGCTTCGCTTGCGCCGGCGGACGTAGAGGCCGACGAAGCCCAGGCTCAGGAGCCCCAGTACGCACGTCGCCGGCTCCGGCGTCCCCATGGCGTACATGAGCGAGGAATTCGTGCTGTCAAGGTAGCTTATGTGCGGGAAGCCGTAGGAGTCCAGCCCGAGGGATGCGTACAGACCTACGTTCCCCTCACTGTCCACCGTCTCGACGGTCCAGCTGGACCCATCCCAGTAAGCGTACCTCAAATCGTCTTCCGCATAGTAGTGGTAGGCGATATGGGGGTAATCTCTGTCGTCGAGGGCCAAGGACATCGTGCCGCCAATGGCCCCGATGGTGTCCACAACGTCGATTTGCCAGGAGGACCCGTTCCAGACGGCGTGCTTCACCTTGCCATCGCCCCAATAGGCGATGTGGACATTGCCCGTGCTGTCCAGCGCGAGGCTGTTGTATCCCCCAGCGGTCCAGTCCGGAACGTCTCGAATGACCCACGACGAACCCGTCCACTCCGCGTAGCTCAGGTCGCCGTCCGCATCATCATAGTAGCTGATGTGCTCATGGCCACTGCTGTCCAGGGCCAGTGACGTGTCCCCAGCCAGCGCCCATCCGACGCCCGCCACATCGCCGATGTCCCAGCTTGAGCCGGTCCAACGTGCGCACTTGAGGTTGTCGTTGGTGGCATCATTGTAACTGATATGCGGATACCCGTTGGAGTCGAGCGCAAGCGAAGTCTCATACCCCACCATGCCCTCGCTGTCCACCACCCAACTCCCGCCAAGGCCCTCCCAGGAGTCCCCGTCCCAGTAGACGCACTTCAGGTCCCAGTAGTCGGTGGCCCAATCGAAGTAGCTGATATGCGGACTGCCGCTGCTATCGAGCGCCAGGGAACTGAAGTACCCCACGCTCCCCGTGCTGTCTACGGTCCAGCTGCCGCCCAGGCCCGCCCAGGAACTGGATTCTTGGTCCCAGTGGACGTACTTGAGCGACGCATTCGTGCTGTCACGGTAGCTTATGTGCGGCAACCCGTAGGAGTCGAGCGCCAACGAGGTGTACGAGCCGACGCTGCCGCCACTGTCCACGGTCTGTATGTCCCAGACCAGGGCCGCTTCAGCAGATGCTGACAGGGCGCAAAGCAGTCCAGCGGCCAGCAGGCAGGCAACGAAGGCACGTTTCCCCACGGCAGTTCCTCCCACTCGCCAAGAGCTCCAAAACGGCGTGGGCATAGAGCACGGCCGCACTATGACGAGCTGGCGTCCGCGGACATAGCCTGCACGCAGAGCAGGACGCGCTCGCAATTGTTGTGCCACAAAGCCCCCTTTCCGCAGTGCGCCTCTCAGGCGCTCTGGGGGCCGTCTGGGCCGGCCGGCGGCGACCACCTGACTACCAGAGCGCTGCCACAAGACAAGTTAGGGTGACACGTGTCTGACAGCCCTGTCACATTGGCCTGACAGCGCCGCCGCTCACTCGACGGATCACAGACACGGATAGACACGGATGGACACAGATCACATCCGGGCAGAACGGCCCCACACCGCAGCTCACGTCAGCTGGGCTCGCGCCGCCGAGCGGGCATCCGCCACTGTCGCCAGGCCCCAGCACGGGCTATAATCCTCCCGGCAAACAGAGGAACCGACAGGAGGCCGAGATGTTCGTGACGCTGACGCATGCTCAGGGCATGATGCCCGTGCTCGTCAACCTGGACCAGGTGCTCTACGCCTACCGCGAGAGCGGCCAGGAGGCGACGGTCCTGGTGTTCGGCAAGGTGGCCGACCCGAATGCCAAACCTGGCAGCCGGCTGCGCAAGGTGGCCGTCACCGTGGATGAGACACTGCCCCAGATCCAGGAGAAGCGCCGCCTCGGGGCCGGCTGAGCGGGCAGGCCCGCGCAAGCCCCGCCGAAGCATCCGCCGTCCGCGCCGCGGCACGGCGATTGCATACCAATGGCGGCGTCCTGACCCAATGCAGGGCAGAGGCGCGGCGCGCGGGCGAGGCTATGCTATGCTATCGGAGCCCACAGCGACTGGGCTGAGCCGCCCCATGGCACGGCCCCGGCCGGCATAGGTAACAGACGGGCGCCATATTGGGAAAGCGCTGGCAGTGTCACCAGGTGAGACAGTCGCCGAGAAGGACCTGTTCCCGGTCCCCCTTGCCGTGATGCAGCCCGGGACTGCTGCCCCCGTGGACCTTTACCTGCTCTCACAGCACCCCAGGCGCGTCACCCTCTACAAGAAGGCGGGGGCGCCGCTGCGTGAGGAGATACGCGAACGCCTCATGGCCAACCGCGTGGCCCGGCTCCATCTGCACAAGAAGGACGAGAAGGCCTACCACGAATACGTCGAGCAGAACATAGACGCCATCATCCGGGACGACCTGCTGCCGCCGCAGGAGGCCAGCCACCTCGTCTACGAGAGCTCCAGCCGCGTGATGGCCGACACGTTCGCCAACCCCCGCTCCGGCCGCAACGTGAAACGCGCGCGCACCATGGTCGGCGCGACGGTCCGCTCCGTACTGAAGGACCCGGACGCCCTGTGGCACATGACGGGCATAGCGTCGCATGACTACTACACCTACACGCATTGCGTGCACGTGTGCGTCTTCCTGGTGGCGGGCGCCAGGGACCTGCTGGGCATCACGGACAGGGCGATGCTCGAGCGGATCGGGCTGGGCGGCATGCTGCACGACATCGGCAAGAGCCAGGTGCCCGAGGAGGTGCTGAACAAGCCGGGCAGGCTGACGCCGGAGGAGTTCGAGGAGGTCAAGAAGCACCCCCTCGCCGGCGTTGACATCGTCCGGGAGGCCAGGCGCGTGCCGGCGGAGGCGCTGAGGGTGATCCGGTCGCACCACGAGCACTTCGACGGGAGCGGCTATCCACGGGGGCTCGCCGGCGAGGGCATAGACATCGTGAGCCGCCTGGCGACCATCGTTGACGTGTACGATGCTCTGACGACGAAGCGCGCCTACGCGGCCGCCCGGTCAACCTACGACGCCCTGGACCTGATGCTGAACCAGATGGCCGCGCAGTTCGAGGTCCCGTTGCTGCGGCGGTTCGTCAAGTTCCTCGGCCCGAGGGACATGCGCGAGGAGCTTCGCGCGCAGTGCGCCGCGGCGGCCGGCCGGCCCCCGGTCCAGGCCATCTCAACGACCGTCAGCGCCCCCACGGGTGGAGTCTGAGGGCAAGCCTGCGGCGGGTGTCAGGGTCAGCCTGCGGGTCTTCGGGGGCGACCTCGCGCGTCCGCCGTCGGCGTTGCCCGAGGCCGGTTCACGGGCCGCTCGGCGGCAACGGGGGCGTTGGGGAGTCCTGACCACGTGCCTGTACACAGGCGTGCGCTCCTTGCTGCCATGGAGGATGGAGCGTCCGCCCCCCCATGGCGGCAGATCACGCGGGTAGACACCGCCAGACGACGCCGACGGGCGTGATGGCCTCCGTTGACAGCTCAGGCGACGACAGGTAGGATTCGGTCGGCCAGGCGGGTAGGGTCCTGCCTGGCCCCACCACAGTGGGAGGACGGACAGGTGCAGGAGAAGATGGCTGGGAAGGCCTTTGGCGCACTGCTGCTCGCGGCGTTCCTGGGCGGAATCTGCTCACACGTCGTCGTCTCGGTCGTCGGCGGCACGCAGGCCGAAGCCGCGGAGGCAGCCGCCACGCCGGCGGCAGGGCTCACCGAGGTCCGCGCGACCGCTCTCATCATCGTGGGAGAGGACGGCGTTGAGCGGGCCCGGCTGGGCGCCTACGAAGGAGGCTACGGCCTGGTCGTGCGCGACGCTGCCGGAGTGGCTCGCGCCATCCTGAGCCTGGTGGAAGAGGAGAAGGGCGTCGCCCTGGCGCTGCACGACGACGCCGGCCTGCGGCGCTTCTACATGGGACCGGGTCCGGACGGCGGCGGGTTCGAAATCCTCGATCCCCGGGGGAACAGGCGATTCGGCTTCGGCGAAGGACCCGACAGCGGCGCATTCCAGATCGGCGATCCCCAGGGGAACGTGCGTCTGTCCTTCGGCGAAGGACGCAACGGCGGCGCGTTCCAGGTCCGCGATCCCCGAGGGAAGACGCGATTCTCCTTCGGCGAAGCTGCCGACGGCGGCGGAGTACAGGTCTTTGACGCGGCGGGCAAGAAGCGCTTCGAGGTGAGCGAGGCAGGCAACGACGGCGGCATCAAGATGTTCGACTCGGCGGGCAACAAGCGCTTCGAGGTGTTCGACGGCGCAGGCTGGCTCGGGGCGACCTTCCTTGACTCGGCGGGCGTGGAACGCTCCGGGGTCCGCATGGGGCCCGACGGGGAGAGCGATTTCTTCATCACCGGCGGCCTGACCGAATGGAAGGCCTCAACCTGCCTCCAGGTGGAGTAGCACGGAAGACCGCAAGGCGGCCCTCGTGGCCCTGAGCAGCAGACCGGCGCCTCGCCCGGAGCGATGCCCGGGGGATCCGTCAGCCGCAGATGGCGGAGAGGGGGGGATTCGAACCCCC
>LJUE01000067.1 GCA_001303885.1 Planctomycetes bacterium SM23_32
CGCCCGCCCCCGCGCCGAAGCGCGCCTCGCCGAGCCCGAAGCAGTTGGCGTCGTTGTTCAGCGCCACCGGCTTCTCCAGTTCCTGCGAGAGCCGGTCCACCAGGGGGAACCCGTGGAGGGTGGGCAGGTTGCCCGGGCTCAGGATGATGCCCCGGAAGATGTCCAGCGGCGCCGGCGAGCCGACGCCCACGCCGACCGCCTCCGCCACGCTCAGGCCGGCCTCGTCGGCGGCCCCGCGCGCGGCGGACGCGATGTTGTGCAATATCACCTCGGCGTCCTTGCTGGCCTCGGTGGGCAGGCGTGCCTCGCCGAGCACCTCGCCGTCGGGGGCGATAACGCCGGCGTGTATCTTGGTGCCGCCCAGGTCAATGCCGATTGCCGGTCCGTCGCTCATCGCTCCTGTTCCTCCGGTATGGCGTCCTGCCCCAGCGCGGCCACGTAGGGCAGGTGGCGCCAGCGGTTCGCGTGGTCCAGGCCGTAGCCGACCACGAAGACGTCCGGTATGTCCATCCCCACGTACTCGGGTTGCACGTCGGGCTCCCGCGGCACGGCCTTGCGCAGCAGCACGCAGGTGCGCAGGGACGCCGGCCCGCATGCCGCAATCTCCCGCCGCAGCGCCGTCAGTGTGCTCCCGCTGTCCAGCACGCAGTCCAGCAGCAGCACGTGCCGGCCGGACAGCGGCAGGGCGGCCACCTCGTCCAGTATGTGCACGGTCGCTTCGCGGCGGGCGCCGCGGTAGCTGCGGGCGTTAACCAGCTCGATCCGCAGCGGCATGGCGAGCCGACGCACCAGGTCGGCCAGGAACACGAGCGCGCCTTTCATCACCGCCACGATCACGAGCGGCTCGCCGGGGGGATGGTCGCGTTCGACGGCGGCGGCCAGCTCCGCCACGCGCGCGGCGATCTCCGTCTCGCCGACCAGCACCGTCAGTCCGTCGCCTCGCGGTTCGCCCTCGCCGTGGGTTCCCATCCCTGTGGCATGTTCACCGGTCACTGCGGACGAGCCTATCACACGCGCGCGCGAGCGCGCAAGGCGGGCTACGGGAAGGGCGCAGAAGGGGAAGGCGCGCGGGCGCCGGCCTACATCCAGGCGGCGGCCTCGCCGGCCTCTTCCATGAAGGGGTTGGCCTCGTAGGTGATCAGGGCCGACCAGCTCTCTTTGCCGTTGCCGGGGATGAACTTCACGTCCAGCACCTTGGCGCCGTTCAGCTTCGCCAGCTTGCGGTTGACCAGGCTGACCAGCTTGCGCTGGTCCTCGGCCACGACGCTCAGCACGCGGGTGGCGTGCTTGTTGTGGCCCTGGCTGAAATGGGCAAGCTGCTGGATGATGCCCTGGATCAGGTAGAGGCGGGTGAGGTACTTCTCGCGGATCTCGTGGGTCAGGGGCGAGAAGGAGTGGGGGTCGAACAGGGCCTCCAGGTCCGACTCGTTCTCGATCAGCTCCACGAACATCTCCCGTCGCAGCCGACTCTGTATCCTGGCCAGCTTCCTGGCCAGCTCGCCGGCGTTCCTGTTCATCGTGATACCTGCCTGGTGGGACGGGCTCGGAAGCTCGATAACGCCATTATAGGCCCTCGCTCACTGCATGTCAACAAAGCGGCGTTGCGCCGCCTTCACGCTCGCGGCGCCGCGCTGGCCGACCCGCCGGCACAGGGAACCGCGCGTTCCAGGTAGGCGCCCGCCGTCGTGAACGCCACGCCCTCCGTCTGCGTCAGCCGCCCGAGCAGCTCCGCCAGCAGGGCCGGGGGCGCCGCCGGTCCCTCCGACGGGAGCGGCCGTCCTTCGGCGGACACGATCAGGTGCCAGGGGTGCAGCCCGACCTGCATCAGGCCGCCCGGATGCGGCGCGCGGAGCGAGCGGACCAGCGCCGTGTAGTCGCCGACCGCGCGGTTGCCCTCGAAGAGCTGCCACAGGTAGCCTGAGATGGGGCGGCCGGCGCCGTCCCGCCCGCGACAGAGGGCCAGCTCGTAGAGACCCCCGCCTGGCGCGGTGCCGGGGTCCCTCAGCGGGTAGGGGCGCAGGCCCCAATCTGCGGAAGGCTCGCGCGTCAGGCTGGCGTCGTAGCGGTAACGCAGGGAGCACAGGGCCTCTACCAGCACCGGCGTCAGCCGGCAGTAGGGGGCCCGGAAGGCACGGGGCGGCGAGCCGAACGCGTCCTCGATGACGGCGCCAGCGCGTTGGAGGATGCCGGCCGGCGCCTCTTCGGCCCCGCTGGCCGCGAAGTCCTCGTGCCGGTAGCCGTGGCAGCCGTGCTCGAAGCGCTCTGCCGCGGCCAGGCGTTCGAAGAGTTCCGGTTGGCGCGCACGCAGCTCCTCCAGCGTGCGGGCCTCATGGAAGAAGGTAGCCGGCAGGCCGGCTTCGTCGAGCATGTCGAGCAGCAGCGCCAGCCCTTCGAAGCAGGCTTCCAGGCGCACCCCTTCGTCCATCCCGGCGCTCGCCGTCTCGAGGCGTCCCGGCACGGCACGGTTCGCGTCCGGGTCCACGTCAACGGTCAGCGCCAGGAACAGGTGGTCGTCGGCGTTCGGCATGGGCGGCCCCTTGCCCCGGCGGGGGCGGCCAACGGACGCCTGCCAGTCTACGCGTCCGCTCCTGCGGGGTCAAACAGAGCTGCACTGCCGCCCCCGGCCGATTTGACAATGCGTTGGGGCTGGCCCTACAATCCGTCGCTTCGAGGCCCGCCAGCTTTCCCGGAAGGTGCTCATGGCCGACAAGGTGGTCATAGTCGAGTCCAAGGCCAAGGCCAGGACCATATCCCGCTACCTGGGCAAAGGATATGACGTGCGGGCCTGCCGGGGACACGTGCGCGACCTGCCCGAGGACGAGTTCGGCGTGGACGTGGAGCAGGGGTTCGTGCCGACTTACCAGACCATGCCGGGCAGCCGGCGCGTGGTGGGCCAGCTTCGCAAGGCCGCCGCCAAGGCCGACGAGGTCTACCTCGCCCCCGACCCCGACCGGGAGGGTGAGGCCATCGCCTGGCACCTCCAGCACGTGCTGGAGCTGCCCGAGGAGGAGGCGCGTCGCGTGACCTTCAACGAGATCACGCGCAGCGCCGTGCGCGAGGCCTTCCAGAACCCGCGGGGCATAGACCTGAACCTGGTCAACGCCCAGCAGGCTCGCCGCATACTGGACCGCATCGTCGGCTACGAGCTGAGCCCGCTGATCAGCCGCAAGGTCGTGCGGGGCCTCAGCGCCGGGCGGGTACAGAGCGTGGCGCTGCGCCTGATCGTCGAGCGCGAGCGCGAACGCGACGCCTTCCAGTCCGAGGAGTACTGGGAGATCCGCGCCGTCCTCTCGCGGGCGGGCGAGAAGGACACCTTCGAGGCCGAGCTGAAGAGGCTGGACGGCGAGGACGTCGAGATACGCGACGAGAAGCGCGCCGGCGAACTGGTGGAGGCGCTGCGTGACGAAGCCTACCGCGTGGCCGGCGTCCAGGAGCGGACGAGCCACTCGAAGGCGGCCCCTCCCTTCATCACCAGCACCATGCAGCAGGCGGCCAACAGCCGCCTGCGGTTCACCGCTGCCCAGACGATGCGGCTGGCTCAGCAGCTCTACGAGGGAGTGGACATCGGGGCGGAGACGGTCGGCCTGATCACCTACATGCGCACCGATTCCCCCCGCGTGGCCCGGCAGGCCCAGGAGGCGTGCCGGCGCCTGGTCGAGCAGGAGTGCGGCGCCGACTACGTGCCGAAGAAGCCGAACGTGTTCCGCAGCCCCAAAGGCGCGCAGGCCGCCCACGAGGCCATCCGGCCCAGCGACCCGTTCCGGCGGCCCGACGACGTGAAGCGCTACCTCTCGGAGCGGCAGTTCAAGCTCTACGACCTGATCTGGCGCCGCTTCGTGGCCAGCCAGATGGCCCCGGCCCGCTACCACGTGACGGACGTGACGGTGCAGGCCGGCCCCGCCGAGTTCCGCGCGCGCGGCCGGCGGATGCTCTTCGACGGTCACACGCGCGTGATGGGCGGCGGCGACGAGACGAAGGACCAGCAACTTCCCGCCCTCACCGAGGGCGACGAGCTGGAGCTGCACGAGCTTGTGCCCTCCCAGCACTTCACCCAGCCCCCGCCCCGCTACACCGAGGCGACGCTGGTGAGGGAGCTGGAGAAGCAGGGCATCGGCCGGCCCAGCACCTACGCGCCCACCATCCAGACGCTGCTGCGCCGCAACTACGTGCGCCGCGTGCGCCGGGCCTTCCAGCCGACCGACCTCGGCATCGTGGTCACCGAGCTGCTGGTGGAGCACTTCCCCCGGGAGATGGACGTCTCCTTCACCAGCAGGATGGAGGGCGAGCTGGACGAGATCGAGGAGGGCAAGCGGGACTGGCGCGCCACGCTGGCCGTGTTCTACGACCAGTTCAGCGCGGACCTGGCCGAGGCACGCGAGAAGATGGAGGCCGTCTCGGGCACCGAGCCCGGGGAGCCGGTCGAGTGCGAGCAGTGCGGGCGGCCGATGGTGGTGAAGTTTAGCCGCGGGGGCGACAAGTTCCTCGGATGCTCGGGCTTCCCCGAGTGCACCTACACCAAGAGCCTGCCCAAGCCGGGCGCCGACGAGGCGGTCGAGACGGAGCACAAGTGCGACAAGTGCGGGGCGCCCATGCTGCGGCGCGTCGGCCGAAGGGGCAGGGAGTACCTGGCCTGCTCCGCCTTCCCCGGCTGTCGCAACATCATGGGCCTGGACCGCGAGGGCAACCCGGTGAAGCTTGAGCCGCGCCGGAACACCGGCTTCGGCTGCCCACGCTGTGGGGGCAGGATGCACGTGGCGCAGGACGGCGCCGCCGAGGAGCTGACCTGCGCCCGCTGCCGCAACCGCCTGCCCATGCTCACCGTCCAGGAGGCGCTGGAGAGGACCGAGATGCCGCAGGACGGGTCGCTCGGCGCCTGCGAGAAGTGCGGCGGCCAGATGACGCTCAAGCGGAGCCGCAAAGGCCTGTTCCTGGGGTGCAGCAGCTACCCCGACTGCAAGAACACGGCGTCTCTGCCGAAGGACGCCCTGCCCGACCCCCAGCCGACCCGCGAGAAGTGCGAGAAGTGCGGCCGGCCGCTCGTGGTGCGATGGGGGCAGTACGGCAGGTTCCTGGCCTGCAGCGGCTTCCCGGGCTGCCGGAACGTGTGGCGGCTCTCCGGCCGGCCCAAGGCCTGCCCCCGGGATGGCTGCACCGGCAAGCTCATCAAGAAGGTGGGCGAGGACGGCGTGGCCTACAAGGGATGCACCCGCTACCCCGAGTGCGACTACACCGAGCCGGTCAAGGCAAAGTCGAAGAAGGGCCAGTGACGCGCCGCCCCGGTCAGTAAGCGACCCGGAAGTCGTCGAGCTCTCCGGTCGGCTCCTGCCACTCGACCTCCACGCGCTCAACATCGGCCAGGCGCGGGCCCCGGTGGCACCATGCGACCATGCGCCGGACCTCACGGCGCGGACCTTCGAAGACGGCCTCCAGCCTGCCGTCGCTCCGGTTCCTCACCCAGCCGGCCAGCCCCAGGCTGCGGGCCTGCTCCCGCGCCGTGGAGCGGAACCAGACCCCTTGCACGCGGCCGCTGACCAGCACGTGCGCCCTGGCCGTCTCTTGCCCCTCGGACACGCTCGGCTGGCTTCCCCGACGCTGGAGTTGGCGGTCGGCGGCGGGCCGTCCTTTACGCGCCGCCGCGCTTGGCTTAACATTGCCCTGGTGGTCAGTGTAGTCCCTCGGGATCGCACGCGCAACGCCAGCGGCTGGCAAGGGGCGGGAGGGGCCACGACATGCCAGAGGACGTCAGCCCGGGCCGGATCAACGACTTCGACTCCGTCGCCGACGTCTACGACGAGCTGGTGAGCTGGGCGCCGTACGAGCGCTGGGTGCAGGAGCTGCAGGAGCGGCTGCGGCGCTGGGGGCTGAGGCGCGGCGACCGGATACTGGACGCTGCCTGCGGCACGGGCCTGTCCACGCTGCCATGGGCCAAGGCGGGCTATCGCGTCGTGGGCGTGGACGAGTCGCTGCCCATGCTGGAGCGTGCCCGCCAGAAGGCGCGCGAGGCGGGGCTGGAGGTCGAGTTCGCCCCGCAGGACCTGCTCAGCCTCGACCTGGGGCGCGAGTTCGACGCGGCCATCTGCATGCACAGCGGGCTGGACTACCTCCAGGACGATGACGGGCTGGAGCGGGCGTTCCGCTCGCTGCGCGGCTGCCTGCGGCGTGGCGGCCTGCTGGCTTTCGACAAGTGCCTCGACGAACCGTCGTTCTACCAGGACGACTACGACGACGCGCGGCGGCTCTCGTGCGGGAGCGCGCAGTTCCAGTACCGGTGGGACAGGAGCCGCCGGCTCTTGGAGCAGCGCTGTACGGTGCTCCGCAAGCGGGGGCGTTCGCCGCGCCGGACGGACGTGGTCTATCGCCTGAAGGCGGTGCCGCCGGACGAGCTGATCGCAATGGTCCTGAAGGCGGGCTTCGCGCTGCTGGAGGCGCCCCGCCCCTTCACCATACCGGACCCGGGGATGGGGATATTCCGGGCCATCTGAGTCCCGGCTCCACGGTCCGAAGCCCGAGCTCCGGACCTCCCGGACGGTGGGTCAGTCCTGGCCGGCCGCGGCGAAGTTGCCGAGCCTTTCGAGCGCCTTCTTGATGTCCGCATCCGACTTGGCGTAGTGGAAGCGCACGAACCCCTCCGCGCCGAACGCCGAGCCCGGCACCGCGGCCACCTGCGCCTGGTCCAGCAGCGCTTCGCACAGCTCGAGGCTGTTCTCGACTCGCCTGCTCCCGTAGCTCCTGCCCAGCAGGCCCCGGCAGTCCGGGAAGGCGTAGAAGGCCCCCCGGGGCATGAGGCACGAGACGCCGGGCAGCTCGTTCAGTCCCTCCACCAGCAGGTGGCGCCGCTCGTCGAAGGCCTCCCGCATCTCCTCGACGGACTCCTGGGGGCCCTCGAGGGCCTCAACGGCGGCCCTCTGGGCGATGCTGTCCGCGCCGCTGGTCATGTGGCTCTGCAGGCGGCCGGCCGCCTGGATCACCTCTGGCGGCCCCGCCGCATACCCGATGCGCCAGCCCGTCATGGCATAGGTCTTGGACAGGCCGTTGATGGTGACCACCCGTTCGCGCACCTGCGGGCCGAGCGAGGCGGAGCTCACGTGCTCGGCCTCGTCGTAGACGAGCTTCTCATAGATCTCGTCGGAGATGATCCACAGGTCCTTCTCCAGCGCCGCCTCGAGCAGGGCGCGCAGCTCGTCGCGGCTCAGCACCACGCCGGTCGGGTTGCAGGGGGAGTTGAGCACCAGGGCCCTGGAACGCTCGGTGATGGCGGCCTTCAGCAGTTCGGGCGTCGGCTTCAGATCGAGGGTCCCGGTGGCGTCAACGAGCGCGACCCGCGCGCCGCAGAAGCGCGCCTGGTGGATGTAGCTGACCCAGTAGGGGGCGGGCACCACGACCTCGTCCCCCTGCTGGAGCAGGACGAGCATGGTCATGTAGAGGGCCTGCTTGGCGCCGTTGGAGATGAGCACCTCATCGGGGGAGTAGTCCAGGCCGTTGTCGGCGGCGAGCTTCCGGGCGACGGCGCGGCGCAGCTCCGGCAGGCCGGCGGCGGGCTGGTACTTGGTGAAGCCGCTCTGGATGGCCAGGTGGGCGGCCTGCTTGATGTTGTCCGGCGTGTCGAAGTCCGGTTCGCCGATGGTGAAGTTCACCACGTCCACGCCCTCGGCGACGAGGGCCTTGGCCCGCGCGTTGAGGGCCATCGTGGCCGATGCCCTCGCGGTGGCTGCGAGTTCTGACAGTGACACTTGGCGCAGTCTCCTACGGGTGATCGGGCAGGGCGCCGCGGGACTGCCCCTCTCCTGGGGGCGGCATATGGTAGCGGCCGCCGGCCGGTTCTGCAACGGAGGCCCGGGGCGGGAGCGCGCTCAGAGCCGTTTCTTCAGGTCTTCGCTGACGCTGTGCACGACGGCGCGCAGGGTCTCCAGGATGCCGTCGCCGGCGATCGTGCTCGCCTCGAACTCGGGCACGCCGTAGCGGTTCAGCTTGCTGCGCAGCTCGCCGGTAGGGGTTCGCTTTTCGATATCCCTCTTATTGTACTGCATGACGTGCGGGACGGCGGCTAGTTGCAGGCCGTACTCCTCCAGGTTCTCCTGGAGTTCGCGCAGCGAGTCGAGGTTGGCCTCGGCCCGTGAGGGGCGGCTGTCGGCCACGAACACGATGCCGTCGGTGTCCCTGAGCAGGAGCTTGCGGGTGTTGAGGGCCAGCGCCTGCCCGGGGCCGCTGCACAGGTGGAACGTGGTGCTGAAGCCCAGGATCTTGCCGAACCGCACCGGCAGCACGTCAATGTGCAGGCTGGAGTCGGCCTTGGTGGGCAGGGAGACCAGCCGGCCGCGATGGTTCGCGTCCAGGTGCTCGTGGATGTACTTGAGGTTCTCGGACTTGCCGGAATGGCCGGGGCCGTAGTAGACGATCTTGGAGTCAATGCGCCGTTTCTTGACGTCTATGTTCGGCATATGGCTCCTACCCCTACCTTACGTCGGCCGTCGGCTGTGTCGGTCAAGAGCGCGGCCCCGGCCAGGACCGCGCTGGCGGTCCGGCGACGCCGCCGGCAGGGCAAGTCCATCGTGCGGCACGCGCACGGTCGCGCGTGCTTGCTTTATATCAGAACCCGCGCCGGATTGCCACCCGGCCTGCGGTCCGTCAGCCGCGCTCCTGCTCGATCTGCTGCTGGTAGCCGCTCTCGTCGTAGGCGACCACCGGGTCGAGGGGCAGGTCCTTCTCCAGGCGCGCTACGTGCAGGATGGGGCGCACGTCCGTCAGGAACGCGTCCAGGAAGACCCGGTTGGCCGGGATGATGTTCTGAGCCGCCTGGGCCTCGGCCAGCCGCGTGCGGTCCAGGATCAGCGCCTTGGCCAGCGAGACCTGGAGGGAGTCTATGCTGTGCAGCACGGCGCGGACGCGATTCTCCAGCGACGAGCACTGGTCTATCATGTAGGCCCAGTTGGCCGCCGGGTCCTCCGCGCACACGACGCCCCCCTTCACCAGCTCGCAGAAGATGGCGTACATGGCGACGTTGGGCTCGACGGCGTGGTCGTCGTCGGC
>LJUE01000068.1 GCA_001303885.1 Planctomycetes bacterium SM23_32
CGCCAGGCCGAAGAGCAGCGCAAGCAAGAGGAAGCCGAGCGTGCCGCCGAGGAAGCGGCTCAGCGGAGAGCGCAGCTGGAGGCAGCCGTCAGGCGAGCACAAGAGCAGGCCAGGCGGACTGCGGAGGAGAGGGCGTTGGGCGGGCCCGCCGATCTGGCAACTGCTGAGGCGCAGATATCCACCTACTACGCAGTGGCCGACTTCAACTGCATCGGCGCTTCGGCCAAGGAGGTGTGGGTGGGCGCTGGAGCCGCCGCGTGTCGCCTGGATCTGGCCACCGAGCAATGGTCGGTCTATCCGCTCGGCGGCACGGTTCATGCCATCGTGCAGGAAGATGAGAACACCTGGTGGTTCGGCACCGAGGACGGCGCCTTCTGTTTCGACGGGCAGCAGTGGACGAGGTTCGGGGCAAGCGACGGGCTCGCGTACGAGTTCGTTATCGCAATAGCCATAGATGGTGGCGGCCGGAAGTGGCTTGCCACGGTGGACTACGACGGCGCCCACACGCAGCGGGGGGCAGTCTGCTGCTTCGACGGCGCCAGGTGGGCAACGTACACGAAGGCAGAGGGGATGGCGTCAGACCTGGTTCTGGCGCTCGCGGCAGATAGGCAGGGCCGGCTCTGGGCCGGCACGTACCAAAACGACGTTTGTCTCTTCGACGGGAGCGGATGGCAGGCCTACTCGGTGGCACAGCGCATCAAGCCCGCGTGGATCAAGTCAATTGCTGTGGGCGAAGACGGGGAGGTCTGGGTTGGGAACACGAACCGTCCCCTAAGCTTCGGCCCAGGCGGCTGGAAGACCTATGCCTGGCGTGCAGGCGCCGTCGTAGCGGCTGATCGTCGAGGGGGCACGTGGTTCGTGCCGGGGGGCCCCCTGCTGCCTGGCGAGCTGCCCGCTGCCGGCTACTACGAGAGCCTGCCCGGCGTCGTGTTCTTCGACGGGCAGCGGCAGCGCACGTACACTGAAGAGGATGGGCTGCCCCGCGGCATCGTTCGGGCCGTAGCCCGGGCCCCGGATGACCGGGTGTGGTTCGCAACGGACGGCGCCGTCTGCTCCTTCGACGGCCGGAGCTGGAAGACGCACAGAGTCGGCGGCGCCCTGGTCAGCAACTACGTGCAGAGGATCGGCATTGACCCGGACGGCCGCAAGTGGGTCTGCACCAAGCAGGGCGTCTCCTGCTTCGACGGCGAGTCATGGACTACGTTCAGAGCAGAGCCTGGGGGGCTGGCCAACGATGACGTGACGGGAGCAGTCTTCGCGCCGGACGGGGCCAAGTGGTTCGCGACTCGCGCCGGCGTGTCACGGCTGGACGAGCACGGCTGGCGCACCTACACCGCGCGGGATGGCTTGATAGACGATCACGTGACGGGCGCCGCGGTTGACGCAGCCGGCAGGCGATGGTTCGCGACGGCACGAGGCGTCAGCTGCTTCGACGGCGGGAACTGGCAGAACTACACGAGCAGGGACGGCCTGGCCGGCGACTTCATTGAGCAAGCCATCGCGGCGGACAGCCACGGGCGCGTGTGGGTGGGCGCGCAGCCCGGCGTCTCCTGCTTCGACGGCAGCAGCTGGGTCTCCTACTTCAAGCAGGACGGCCTGCCCTGGGACGGCGCCGACGCGATCGCGTTCGACTTGAACGGCGACGTCTGGTTCGCCACGCCGGAGGGAGTGGCTTGCTTCGACGGCCGGGACTGGCAGACTTACACCACCGAGGACGGCCTGGCGTTCAACCACACCGTAAGCGCTGCCGTGGACCTGGCAGGCCGCAAGTGGTTCGGCACGTGGGGCGCGGGCGTCTGCTGTTTCGACGGTTCCACGTGGCGCACCTGGAGCGCGCAAGACCTCCTTGCAGGGGACTACGTAACGTCCCTGGCCGTGGACCTGGACGGCAGCATCTGGGCCGGCAGCACAAGCGGCGTCTCGCACATCGTGCTGAAGGAGCCGGAACACCTGCCCGCCGAGGCAGAGGGCCGGCCGGCCGCGCCTCCGCAGGGCGCGGAACTGCCGCCTGCTCAGAGGGCCCGCCGCACTGCACCGCCGACTGCCCCATCGCTTGCCACTGCCCCGGTGACGATCACAAGCCACTACGCCGCTGCGACGGCCGACGCCATCGCCGCGTCGGACAACGAGGTCTGGTGGGGCTCGGGGTCGGGCGTCTGGCGGCTCGACGTCAAGACCGGGCGGACGGCGCTGTACCCGCTCCAGGGCGACCTGCGGCAGATCGTGCGCGACGGGGAGGGCAGGTGGTGGTTCGCCACGTGGGGCGGTCTGGCTCGCTTTGACGGGGAATTGTGGCGCACCTATACCTCGCAAGACGGCCTTGCCAGCAACTACGTGGACGCCGTCGCCGTCGGGCCCGACGGTCAGGTCTGGGCCGCCACTCGGGACATCCCCGACGTGACATACTTCGGCACGGGGGTCGCCCGTCTCGACGGCGACAGGTGGACGAGGTTCACGTCGGCTGACGGCCTGGCCAGCGACTGCGTCTACTCCATCGCAGCGGATCGGGACGGAGGGATGTGGTTTGGCACGGACAGGGGAGCCACGTATTTCGGGGCGGGCCGGTGGAGGACTTACACGGCTGCTGACGGCCTCGCCTCCGATGACGTGCGGGCGGTCGCCGTGGATGGGGAGGGGCGCAAGTGGTTCGCCACACCTCGGGGGGTATCCTGTCTGGGCCAGGAGGGCTGGCGGACCTACTCGGACGTTCGCGCCGGCGAGATGTCGACGAGCTCCGACGCGTTCCACGTCGGCACGGACGGCCGGCTATGGCTCTATGAAGGACGCTGGGGCCGCGGGGCATCGTTCTTCGACGGCCGTAGCTGGCGGCCCTACGCGAGTCGGGGCGGGCCCGGGCACGAGGATATCAAGGTGGTGGCCAGCGACGCCGCGGGCCGCATGTGGTTCGGGACGAAGGGCAAGGGGATCTGGTGCTTTGACGGGCGTAACTGGCAGACCTACGCCTCCGGCGCGGGTCTGCCGGCCAACTACGTCCCGGCCATGGCCGTGGACCCCGCCGGGCGCAAGTGGTTCGCCACGTGGGGCGGCCTCGTGCGCTTCGACGGGGCCACCTGGGAGAATGTCGAGCTACCGGTGGGCCACAACGTGTGTTCGATCGCGTTCCAGGCCGACGGCAACGTGTGGACGGGCACTACGGGAGGCGGAGCGTGCCTGTTCGACGGGTCGGCCTGGCGGACGTACACGAAGAAGGACGGCTTGCCGGATGACTTCGTTTGCGATATCGCGGCCGACGCGGCCGGGGGCGCATGGGTCGTGACACAGAGAGGCCTGTGCCACCTGCGCGGGAGCAACTGCCGCACCCACGCCAAGGGGGACGGGCTACTCGACGACAGTGCCGTTGCCGCGGCCCGGGATCCGAAAGGGCGCGTGTGGGTCGCACACAGCGGTGGCGTCTCATGCTTCGACGGCCGGCGATGGACGCGCTACGCTGCGGAGGTCAACCTGGGCCGTCCCGCCCCAGAAGACATCGCCGTCGACCGGGATGGGCGCATCTGGGTGGCCTGCGGAGGTGCTCCGGGTGTCGCGGCTCTGTCCCCTGAAGGGAAGGCGTGGGTATACTACGCTGCGGGCGAGGGTCTGGCGCACGAGGACGTGCACGCTGTCGTCGTGGACCCCCAGAACAGGAAGTGGTTCGGCACCACGGGGGGCCTCTGCTGCTTTGACGGGCGGACCTGGCGCACATGGACCACCAAGGACTTCCTTGCGGGCAACTGCGTCGAAGCGCTCGCCATGGACCTGGACGGCAGCATCTGGGCCGGCACGGACAGCGGCGTCTCGCACATCGTGCTGAAGGAGCCGGAGTAGCCCTGGCGAAGTGCGGAAGCACGACAAGCCCGGTCCCGGGGCGTCTGCCAAAGCGCCAACTCAGACCGCCCTCTGGTCCAGCTTCGTTCCTGGAGCACAGGCGGACGCTGGACCTGCCTGACCATTGCCGGTAGACTGGCCAGACGCGGTCATCAGGTGGAATCTGCACTGCGAGTCGCAAGCGCCCTGACCGGAGGATATCGGCGAGCGAATCGCAGCGCATCGGCGGGCCGTCAGCGCAGGAGTGCTCTCATGCTCCTCATCCCCGCGAACGCTGGCGGCCCGCTTTCATTGCCTCCGGGTGAAGACCGACCAGTTCACGCGCCGGGCGCAGGAGCACTGGCCAGCCCCCCGTTATGGTGCCAGTGCCTGGGTTGGTATTCGCCCACCCGTTGCCGAGTGTGCAGGGGGCCGTCCGCCTGGCCTGCCGCCGGGTCTGCCCTCCAGCTCTATTCGGCTGCCTCGGCGGGAGCCGCCTTCACGCAGCGGAAGCCGTAGGCCTCGTAGCCGAAGCAGACGTCAGCGAAGCCAGGCGGCTCGCTGTACCGGGCGGAGGAGCGGCACGCGTCGGCCGTGCTTCGCCAGCTCCCGCCGCGAAGCACGCGCTCGTCGCCTTCCGCCGGGCCGCGGGGATCAACGCCGCCGAGGGACGGGGCGTAGCCCTCGGCGTAGAAATCGTTGCACCACTCGGCTACGTTCCCGTGCATGTCGTGGAGGCCCCAGGGGTTGGCGTTCTTCTCGCCGACGGCGTGGGTGGTCTCGCGGGAGTTCTCCCCGAACCAGCCGTAGTCCTGGAGCCGGCGCGGCTCGTTGCCGAAGGAGTAGTCCGTCGCGGCGCCCGCGCGACAGGCGTACTCCCACTCCGCCTCGGTGGGCAGGCGATAGCCGTCGGCCGCGTAGTCGCATTCCAGCGTCTCGTCGTCGTAGCAGGGCTGGAGGTCCTCCCTGAGCGAACGCATGTTGCAGCAGCGGACGGCGGCCAGCCAGCTCACTCGCTCGACCGGCCGGTCGGGCCCGGTGAACTTGGATGGATTCGTGCCCATCAGCCTCTCGTAGGCTTCCTGCGTCACCTCGCAGCGGTCCATCACGAAGGTGCTCAGTCGCACCGTGCGGGCCGGACGCTCGTCGGGCTCGCCCCCGTCGTCGCCCATCGTGAACTGCCCGCCGGGGATGAGGACCATCTCGATGCCCGCCGGCGTAACGAAGGAGGCCGGCGCCGCGGCCTGCGCAGTCACCCGGGCGGACGCCTGCGGCGCGCCATCGGTCTGACGCGGCGGGGCGGGCGTTTCCTCGTCCTTTCCGCAGCCGGCCGTCAAGGCGACGGAGGCAAGGAAGGCGAGCAGGACGGCAGGGGTCAGGTGCGTGCAAGCGGTTCTCATCGTTTCAGTGCCTCGCTCCTTCGTGTCCCGCGGGATTGCGCAGCACCTCCTGGGAGCGGTCTCGGATCTGCCTGGCCACTTCGCCGAGGCGCGGGTCGCGGGCCACCATGAGCCCGGCACGCTGTCTGAGGATCTTGACTGCCATGCGGCACTCGCCGACCAGTTCATCCTGATTCCCTCCGACTTCCACCAGGGCCTCCGTGAACTCCTTGCACCTCTCCAAGGCGTCCGGGCCCTCGTAGTCGAGCATCTCGGCGCGGAACTGCTCGACGAGCTTCGCTGCGTACTCGGGGGTCTTGATGGCCTCTCTGCGGGCGTCGGCCCGCTCTTCTATCGCCCGCGCCAGCCGATCCAGCTCGTGGAGCCGGTCGGCCAGATCGGGGTGAGCTTCTTTCTGCGCGGCGAGGTACTCGCGGATCTCGTGCCCGAAGGCCACATAGTCGTTGACGCGTCCCCGGATGTGCTGGACGAAGATCATCACGTCGCGCAGGCACCTCTCGACCACGTCGCGCTTCTGCCGCTGCTCGCCGCTGGCGTAGATCGGATTCAGCGTGTCGCGGTTCGCGCAGGTGGCTATGCCCTTGTACTCCTGGCGCTGCCCCTCCACGTCGAGTATGTACTCGCACGGCCCAACGCCGAGTGTCATCCGCACGACGTCCACCACCGTGTAGGCGTCGAGCGGAGTGGAAGGGATCCGGTTGATCGGGTAGATGAGCGCCGGACCATCGAAGCGGACGGCTCGGCCGAGCGGCTGCAGGTAGCCGCGGCCCGCCGTGTCGGTCCAGCATGGGTACTGGAACCATCCCAGGACGGTCGTCCAGCGCTTGCGGTCGGCCGGCAGTGTGCTTGCCCCGCCGAACCAGCCCTGTTTGACGAACGCGCCGTTCGAGCTCTGCATGACCATCTCCCAGCTGTCGGTCAGGCCGTCAGCTTTGGTCCAGTCCACGCGCCACTGGGCAGGAAAGGGCATCTGCCAGTCGAGGGCGATGGTCCTGTTCTGGTCGGCCGTGGCCACGTCGCGCACGTGCCAGACAGCCGGCGCCTCTATCAGGGCGACCCAGACCTTGCCGGCCTCGCCGTAAGGGACCTCGCTGGCGCGCAGCTGCCGGCCGGCGCCCGTCCCAACGAGCGAGACGGCGACGTCCCGGTCGTTCGACGTCCAGACGGCCATGAGGATGGCCCCCTGCCCCTCGAGCATGTGGAGCAGGAAGTTCTCGCCGGGCAGGTCGGCCCGGTCCACAGGCAGCGTCGCGGCGTCCACAACGATGTCGTCGGCGAAGAAGTCGGGCAGCACGGCGAACCGACAGGGCGCCTCCACGCGGAGCGCTTCAGCGCCCGGGCGGGCCTCCGTCTCGACGAAGGGCTGGCCCAGCCCCAGCCGGTAGACCAGTGTGGTGCGCTGTCCGTCTGGGGTGTCGAAGTCGGCCTCAAGCGCTGCTCCCGTCGGCTCCCTCTCCAGCACACGCGTAGCGGCCAGCGCGGCGCCTTCCGCCCGGGGCGCCAGGACAGCGCGCGGCACCATTCCCGCTGGGGTCATCGCATAGACCTCGGCTCCGGCCACACCGCGGCGCAATGCGACGACCAGGCGGTCGTTGCTCATGACTGCGTCGCCGCTGATTTCACGCGCGACCTGATCCACTCCCAGCTCGACCCAGTCCGCAACGCGGGCGAGGGCGTCCGGCGGCAACGGCCGTCCTATCGGCGCGCCCGTGTCGAACAGGCGCACGGGGAGCAGCAGCTCCGGGCGGGGCGCCTGCTGCAAGGGGACGTAGTCGCCTTCATAGAGGCGGAACGCATCTACCCGAAGCCGCGCGCCCGCCTGCTGGCAGCCCACGTAGGCGAACCAGCCCTCGGGGAATGCCTTCTCGACCGTGAAGGTCACGTGCAGTTCGGTCCACTTGTCCGGTCCCAGCCCGAAGTCCGCCTGGGCGGCGCGATCCCACGGGTCCGCGCTGCGCTCGATCTCGAGCGAGACGTCCAACGGACCGCCCAGGCTCTTGACGTAGGCCGCAAAGGTCCAGGTCTCCCCGGTGCGCCCCGGCTCGACCTGCTGCCCGAACTGCGCGCCCCAATCCTCAGCCGCCTCTATGGTGAGCAGGGCGCTCCGTTCGCCGTGGACGGCGTCTGTTGAGTCAATATCAAAGCGGCACACCGTGCCGTCCGCCGCGCTGACGGACCAGGGCCTCTCGCCGGCCTCGAAGCTGGGATCCGCGAAGCGGTTCGTCGCGGCCGACTCTGCGGCGGCCGGCCCGCACCACAGCGCGAGTGCGAGCGCCACGCCGAGTCCTGATCCCACCATGGCATTCCGTGTCATCATCTGCTTCCTCTCCTGGGTTCTGTTGTCGGCGCCGGCGTCGCGCTCACTTCCTGCGGAGCATGGCCTCGGCCCGGGCCTGGACCTCCGCGGCCAGTCCGGCCGCGCCTGGCTCTCGCCCAGGCGCCGTGCGGGCGATCTCCCTCATGCGCCGGGCAGCCATGCGGCACCGTGCCAGCGTGGCGTCCTGAGCGGCCCCGATTCCGCGCAGCTTCTCGCCGAGCGGCTGCGACTTGACATGGGCATCCTCGCGTCCGATCAGGGCCGCCATGGCATCGGCCAGCGCAGCGGCCTCGGCCGGCGTGCCCATGTGTTCCCGGCCCCGCGCGATGGCGCGCCGCAGATCGCGGGCAACACGGCGCGGCCCCTCCGCCCCTTCGCTCGCCGCGGCCTCAGTGCAGAGATGCTCGACCTCGGCAGCAAAAGCGTCGTATGCCTCGATGCGCGCCAGCACGTGCCCGAGGTGAGCAGTCATCTGCGCCAGCCGTTCGCGCACGGCGTCCGCCTGACGCTCGGCCCGCTTGTGCAGCAACAGCCTTTCGACCCACTGCGTGACCTCGGCCGGCGTGGGATCGGCCTCCGCGCCCAGCCCCTCAACGGCGAGCACGTATTGGCACGGTCCCACCCCGAGCGTGTTCCGCATCACGTCAATCGGACAGAAGGTGGTCAGGGGCGTCGAGCGACTTCGGTCGAGCGGGTAGATGACGAGCAGGTCCGCCTCGGCCTCTTCAGGCCCCGGCGGTCGCACGACCGCTCCCTCGTCCGTGAACCAGCACCCCCAGGGCGCAGCACGCATCGTTTCCTCGTTCGGCTCCCCGAAGTCGCGGGAGACTGCCGTGCCGCGCTCGCCGACGAAGCTGCCCCGCCACTTGGCCGGGAAGGGCGGCTGCCATTGGAGCGTGATGCTCCCTTCCGGCTCCGTGCCCGCCAGGGACTCGGCGTGCCAGATGCCCGGCTCCTCCAGCAGGGCGAGCCATACTTCTTCGCCCCCGGTGCACCTGAGCTGGCACGAGGCCGCCGGCCCGGGGCCTACAGCGGTGCACGTGGCGTCCACGGCGCGCTCGTTGGACCGCCAGATACACATCAGCAGCGAGTCCTCCCCTTCCAGCAGGGCGAGAAAGGAGTTCTCAACGGGCAGTCCGACGCGTTGCCCGCCGAGAGCCCGGGCCGCGTAGACCGCGTCGTCGGCGAAGAAGTCCGGCACCACGACGTAGGAGGCCCGGGCCCGCACGTCCAGCTTCTCTACCCCCTGCCCGGGTACGGCCGTCAGTATGGCCTCGCCCGTCGTCAGGCGGAAGCGCACGACTGCCGCCGCCCCGGACGCCGGCGCGGACGCCGGCGCGAAGACGGCCTCCACGGTCGCCCCGCTGAGCTCGTTCTCGACGATCCGCACCTCGCTCAGCGCAAGG
>LJUE01000069.1 GCA_001303885.1 Planctomycetes bacterium SM23_32
AGCGCTTCTTCCAGCCAGTCCACGCCCTCCGGGTCGGCGGTCCCGGCGATCCGGAGGCAGTGGGCCAGGTGGGCGGCGGCCCCTGCATAGCGGTAGGTGGACCATGGGTCCTCCCCGGAGGCGGCGTAGATGCGGTCCACGTCTTCCCAGGAGGCCTGCCCGACTTTGCGGCCGTCCGGCAGTGTCTTCTCGTCGCCGCCGAAGCCGTCTCCCGCCACGCGCAGCCCCACGCCGCCGGTGCCGTATCCCTTCTCCATCAGTTCGTGGCGCAGCCGATGACAGAACCGCGGCAGCCAGGCCGCCTCGTCGAGTATGTCCGGCAGGCCGTTGCCGCTCTCGGGGATGTCCAGTTCGCCGTCCGAGAAGTTGCCCGGCGCCATCTCATAGGCAAAGAGCAGCTCCTGGGCGACGCGCAGGTGCGTGTAATAGCTGTCCCAATCACCCGCGTCCTGGTACCATCCGCAGGACTCGATCGGGCCCGGCGAATGGGCGAGCAGGTTCTCCGGGTCCCCACCCTCGGAGCCCCACTCGGTGAAACGCACAGTGGTGTAAAGCAGCTTCCCGGCGAAGCCGGGCGTGAGGCGCGGGTTGTGCGGGGCGGGCCGCGTGAACTCGGTGTAGGGCTCTGTCAGCGCGATCCCGCTGCGGTTGTGGTAGAGGCCGCGGGCGACGGTGCGAAACGCCTCGCGGTAGACATCCGCATCAACCCGGAACGGGAATGAGCAGCCGATGCCCTCGACCGCCACCACATACAGGCCGGGCCTGTCGAACGGGGAGAAGTCGCACTCGTAGACTTCGGCCTTCAGGAAGCTGCCGTCCGGCGGCGAGTCCGTCCTGTGGCCCGTCTCCTGCTGCGTGGCCGGCATGCGGAAGGCCAGCTTGCCGCTGAAGACGGCCTCGCCGCTCTGCTGGTCCACGAGGTGGAAGGGGCGGCCGGCGTAAGGCCCCAGGTCCAGCGAGCCGCCGTCGCCCATCCAGTGGAATACGTAGGCGAACTTCTGCGGCGCGGCGGGCACGTAGCCGAGCAGGTTCACGTGCACCGCCTCGGACCGTGCCGTGCGCTCATCGAAGGTCAGGTCCCACCCGGCGCCGTTCGTCGCCAGCGCCCCGGTCCGCACGGTGTAGGTGCTGCCACGCTTCATCGGGGCAGGCAGGACCAGGTAGATCCAGTGCTCCTTGGCGTGGTCGGGCCGGGTGTTGACCGCCCCCCGCCCGTTCACCCAGGTGTCCACGAACCAGGCGAAGTCCGTGCCCTTGCTCTTGCGGCGCACGGTCACGGGGGGTCGCGGTTCGGCGTAGGCAGCGTCGTCCGCGCTGAGGACCTGGTAGCTGTCCGCCAGCGACGCAGCGGCCGTGTCCAGCGCGTCCGCGATCACCTTCTCGTCGGAGCGTGCCTGGCCGCGCTGGTGATGCACGACGTAGCCGTCGTCGAAGTGGAGCATCACGATGCGATCGGTCAGCGGCAGCACGTCCACCAGCTCGGACGCCCTGGCGGCCGGGGGCGCCAGGAGCACTGCCAGCAGCATGACGGCGCCCGGCAACAGGCGCCTGCTAATCCACGCACGGGCATCCGTCCTGTTGCTCTGCATCTCACGTCCTCCGAAAAGCGTAGTCTCTTGCGGGCGACCTACCCGACCATGTTCGCCGGCCACGGCACGGCGGAAAGCCTTGCCCGCGCCTACGGGAGCGTGACGATCAGGGGCTCGGCGTCCTTGCGCAGGTCGAGGTAGGCCTCCTCGGCGCGCTCCTGGAGCCGCACGGTGATGCGATAGCGGCCCAGGTGCCCGCGCACGGCGCACTCGCCCGCCGCGTCGGTGACGAGGGTCTCGTCGGTCTTCCACTCCCTGTGCACCAGGTCGCAGTACGTCCGGCCGAGCGGGGTCAATGAGCCGTCTTCGTTGACAAACCGATCCACCCCCCACCACGTCTGCCAGCCGATCACATCGGGGTGGCTGTAGAGGACCGTCAGGGCATCGCGCGTGAAGTCGCACGTGAACTCCTCGTCGTCGCCGCCGACGGTGAACTCCGTGACGCGCATCTTCGGCCCGAGCCGCCCATAGCGGTCGAGTACCCGGAGCATGCGCATGGGCGAAGGGACGAACGCGCCGAAGTGCCCCTGCAGGCCGATCACGTCGAGCGGCGCGCCGCCGTCGAGCAGGTAGCGGATGGTCTCCTCGTAGAAGTCGTGTTTCGGCGTGTCGGCGACGGCCGTCAGGATGGCGTATTCGTTGAGCGTGAGCCGGGCTTCGGGCAGGCGCTCGCGCGCCCGCTGGAACCACTCGACCATCACGTCGCGGCCGCACATGTCCATCAGGTCGTGGTTGTCGTAGGGCTCGTTGATCACGTCCCATTCCTCGACGTAGCCGGCCGTCCAGCCGGCGACTGAATCAACGCGCGAGAGGACGAGCGAACGGAGCGCCGCCGGATCGGCGTCCGCGCCCTCCTTCTCCTTCATGAACTGCGGCATGAACCGGAAGCTGGGCCAGACCATGCAATGCCCGCGGAACCTGATCCCGTTGGCGCGCATCCAGCGGAGGGCATCCATGGTCACGTCGCGCCCGAAGTTGGACCCCCAGTCGCCGACCCACGGCTCCCATTTCAGGTCGTTGCCGAACGTGGCGGCGTTGAACAGCTCGGGCAGCTTCTGGCGCAGCAGGCGCCCCTCCGCGTCGTCGGCCATCAGGCGGCGGGACGTCGTCTGGACGCCGAAGTCGAACGCGTGGCGCAGCAACTCCGCGCGCACTTCGGCGCCGCCCACGGGCCGCCCGTCCCGGCCAATGACCTGCACCCGCAGCGGGGCGGTGCGCAGCTCGCGGATCCGCTCCCCGGCCTCGACACGCCAGGCGGCATCCGGCTCGCGCCCCGCGTAGGTGGGGCGGGTGCGCGGCAGCCTCTCCGCGTCGTAGCCGACCCCGTAGGAAAGCAACTCGACGCCGCCGACCTCGATGACCTGCTCGGCGTCGCCGATGAAGAGCTTCAGGGCCATCTCGTCGTCGCCGAAGTCGCGCCGGCAGACGCCGCGTGCCCAAAGGCGTTGCCACTGGTCGGTGAACGAGGTCTTCATGCCGACGACCTGTCGCCAGGGCGCCTCTCCCTGGGCGACGTGGAAGTTCAGGATGCCCTGCTGCGACTCGTTCCGCGTGCTGACCGTCCGCGCCCAAAGGCCGAGCAGGAGCGCCTCGCCTTCCCGGAACTCGTGAGGCACCCGCACCACGACGCCGGCCTCCCATTCGGCGCCGGCGCGCGCGCTCGTCATGCGCAGGGCGCGCTCGAATCCGGGAGCGCCGGGACCGGCCTGCACGATCTCGACCCGGCCGCGCTCATCCTCCGACGGCCGCACCAGGGCCGGCAGATCGGCCATGAGGGGCGTCCCGCCGGGCGGCGCGGCCGCCTCCTGGGCATGCGCCATCCCGCAGACCGCCGTCAGGCACACCAGTCCGACCAGCATCCATTCGTGCGCCAAAGCCGCCATCGCGTTCATCCTTGCTCGGCCCGCCTCAAGCCCCATTCCAGGAGTCTGAAGGGCGTGCGCCCTTCAGACGTCCTGCGGCGGCGCGCCGGCGCCGACCTCCCGCACCATAACGCACGGGGGCGGACAACTCAACGGCCGGGCCGTCGAGCGCGGCGGTTGACACGCCGGCGCGCGGGCCTATACTGCCGCTTCTGCAGCCTCAACGAAGGAGCATTGCCATCGCCGAAGAACGCGCAGTGGTGGTCGGCGCGGGCGGCATATCGGGCTCGTGGTTCCCCGCCCTCGTCCACGAGGAGGTGGACGTCCTCGCCGTCGTAGACCTGAGAGTGGAGGCCGCCCGGCGCCGCATCGCCGAGTTCGACCTGGACGCCGAGGCATCCGATGACCTGAAGGCCGTGCTCGAGCATGCCCGGCCGGACTTCGTGGTGGACCTGACGGCGCCTGCGGCGCACTGCGAGGTGACCTGCACCGCCCTGGCGGCCGGCTGCCACGTGATCGGCGAGAAGCCGATGGCCGCTTCCATGGACGAGGCCCGCCGCATGGTGCGCGCCGCCGAGGACGCCGACCGGCTCTACATGGTGAGCCAGTCCCGACGGTGGGACCCGCGCCACGAGGTGCTCCGGCGCATGGTGGCCGGCGGCACGATCGGCGCACTCACCACGCTGAACTGCGACTTCTACCTCGGCGCCCACTTCGGGGGCTTCCGCGACGAGATGGAGAGCCCCCTCATCCTCGACATGGCCATCCACCACTTCGACCTGGCCCGCTACCTGGCCGGCGCCGACGCGGAGGCGGTCTACGCCCATGAGTTCAACCCGAAAGGCTCCTGGTACGCCGGCGACGCGGCGGCGAGCTGCGTCTTCGAGATGACCGGCGGCGTCGTGTTCACTTACCGCGGGAGCTGGTGCGCCGAGGGATGCGGGACGAGCTGGAATGGCACCTGGCGCCTCATCGGCGACCGGGGCACGCTCCTCTACGAGAACGACCAGGAGCCGCGCGGGCAGGTCGTCGCCGGGGACGAGGGCTTCTTCCGCCCGCTCGAGGACGTGGAGGTCCCGCAGCCGCGCATCGAGTACACCGGCATGCACGGCGCGCTGCGGGAGATGCTCCGCTACCTGCGCACCGGGGAGGTGCCGCAGACCGAGTGCCACGACAACATCAAGTCGCTGGCGATGGTCTTTGCCGCCACGGACAGCTCGCGCCACGGCCGCCGCATGCCCGTGCAGGAGTAGGCAGAACCACGAAGCTCGCCCGCCTCGTGTCTGCCGTAATGTGTACGCTTCCCTCCCTTCTCTGTGCCCTCCGTGCCTCGGTGGTAGAATGATGCCGCGATGAGTGACGAGCTGCGCAGGTGCCTGGAGGACCTGGAGCGGCGCATTGACGCCGCCGACGAGGAGCGGCTGCTCGCCGAGTGGACCGACTTCGCCGACGGCCACTTCGAGGGGGACCTCTTCGCGCCGCGCCGCACGCGCCCCGCGCCGCCCGGCGTCGAATGGCCCGCCGTCTCGGTGAACGCCGCACTCGCGGACTACGACGCGATGGCGCTCCAGCAGTTCGGCGGCTGCTCGCAGCAGCTCGCCCGCGCGGGCGGGCTGGTGCTCTGCGTGCGATGCAACTACGGCACGGGCATCCTGCCCGGCCTCTTCGGCGCCGAGCCGTTCCTGATGGACGAGGAGCTGAACACGCTCCCCGCCTGCCGCCCCCTCGGCGGCGTGGACGCCATCAGGCAGGTGCTCGACCGGGGCGTGCCGAACCTGCGCGCCGGCTGGGGCGGCAAGGTGCTCCGGATGGGCGAGCGCTACGCCGCCATCGCCGAACGGCATCCGACGATCGGTCGCTTCGTCCACGTCTACCATCCCGACCTCCAGGGGCCGATGGACGTCGTGGAGCTGCTCTGGGGCTCGGACCTGTTCTGCGCCCTCTACGACGCGCCGGAACTGGTCAATGACCTCCTCGACCTCGTCTGCGCGACCTACACGGCCTTCATGCGCGCCTGGGAACGCATCATCCCGTTCCCCGACGGCCACGCGGCGCACTGGGGCCTGCTGCACCGGGGACGCATCATGCTGCGGGACGATTCGGCGATGAACCTGAGCCCGGAGATGTTCGACCGGTTCGTGCGGCCGCATGACGAGCGGCTGCTCGTGGAGTTCGGCGGGGGCGGCATCCACTTCTGCGGCCGCGGCGACCATTACGCCGCGAGCATGGCGGGCATCCAGGGGCTCTACGCCGTGAACATGTCGCAGCCGGAGTGCAACGACATGGAGGCGATCTTCCGGCAGACGGTGGACCGGGGCATCAACCTGATCGGCCTGCCGCGGGCGGGCGTGGAGGAAGCGCTGCGGCGCGGCCGCCCCCTGCACGGCCGCGTCCACTGCGCGTAGTCAGGGCCAGAGGCGCGCCTGCTCCGCCTCGACCACGCTCACCTTGTGATCGGCGTAGCGACTCATCGGGAGGTGCTTGCTCCCAGAGACCTTGAAGGCCACCTCCGCGTGCGGCAGGACCATGCCCGGGAAGTCCCCTTCCGTTGCCGCGTCAATCAGGCGGCCCCCGGCGTCGCAGAACGTGGCCTGGAATCCCACTCTCTCCCAGGCGACGTCGCTTTCGTTCTTCATCCTGCCCACCACGTAGACGATCGGGCCGCCGGCCGCCGCGTATTCGCGGACCGGGCCGCGCCGGTTGTGGGGCCGCGCGAGGAAGGCTATAATCCTCCGTCGTGGCATGCAGCGCGCCCTCTGGTCCCGACGGGAGCAGGCCGAAGCATGGCGAACCATGAGCTGGCCCGGCAACTGAAGGACGTGGCCCTGCTGAGGGGCGAGTTCACCCTGCGCAGCGGCCGCAAGAGCAGCTACTACTTCGACAAGTACCGCTTCGAGACCCACCCGGCCCTGCTGCGCGCCGTGGCGCGGGAACTGGCCGCCATGCTCCCGGAGGGCACGCAGCGGCTGGCCGGCGCCGAGTTGGGCGGCGTGCCGCTGGCGACGGCCGTGGCGCTCGAGACGGGACTGCCGTTCGTCATCGTGCGCAAGGCCGGCAAGCAGTACGGGACCGAGAACCGCATCGAAGGCGCGCTGGAGCGCGGCGAGCGCGTGGTGCTGCTGGAGGACGTGGCGACCACGGCGGGCGCCGCGCTGAAGGCCGTGGAGGGGCTGCGCGAGGCGGGCGCCGGCGAGGTGTCGGTGCTGCTGGTGCTGGACCGTCAGGAGGGCGCCGCCGACGCCTTCGCCGAAGCCGGCGTGCCCTATCGCGCCCTGTTCACCTCGGAATCGCTGGGCATCGAGGAGGAGCCATGACGCCCGAGCAGCCGGCCGAAGCCCTTTATCGGTCGCCCTTTGCGACGCGCTGGGCGAGCCGGGCCATGCTGGAGAACTGGAGCGACCTGCGGAAGTTCCGCACCTGGCGGCGGCTCTGGATCGCCCTGGCCGAGGCGCAGCAGGAGCTGGGCCTGGACGTTTCCGAGGAGCAGCTCCACGAACTGCGCGCGCACCGGGACGACGTCAACTTCGACGTGGCCGCCGAGAAGGAACGCGAGCTGCGCCACGACGTGATGGCCCACGTCCACGCCTACGGCGAGCAGTGCCCCCGCGCGCGGGGCATCATCCACCTGGGCGCCACGAGCGCCTTCGTGGGCGACAACGCCGACCTGATCCTCATGCGGGAAGGGCTCAAGCTGATCTGCACGCCGCTGGCGGCGGCCTGCCGGAAGCTGGCGGAGTTCGCCCGCACTCACAGGGACCTGCCGTGCCTGGCCTACACGCACTTCCAGCCCGCGCAGGTGACCACGGTCGGCAAGCGGGCGTGCCTGTGGCTCCAGGACCTGCTGGGCGCGCTGCGAGAGATCGCCGAGCTCGCCGAGGAGCTGCCCTTCCGGGGCGTCAAGGGCACCACGGGCACGCAGGCGAGCTTCCTGGCCCTCTTCGACGGCGACCACGACAAGGTGAAGGAGCTCGAACGCCTGGTCGCCGTCAAGATGGGCTTCCAGCGCGTGCTCCCCGTGACGGGGCAGACCTACCCGCGCGCGCTGGACTACAAGGTGCTCGCGACGCTCGGACTGCTGGCTGCGGCGGCCGCCAAGATGGCGAACGACCTGCGCCTGCTGGCCGGCCTGAAGGAGCTCGAGGAGCCCTTCGGCCCCAAGCAGGTCGGCTCATCAGCCATGGCCTACAAGCGCAACCCCATGCGGTGCGAGCGGATGGCGTCGCTGGCGCGCTTCCTGCTGAACCTGGTGCCGAACGCCGCCTTCACGGCCGCCGAGCAGTGGTTGGAGCGCACGCTCGACGACTCGGCCGTGCGGCGGCTCGCCCTGCCGGAGGCATTCCTGGCGGCCGACTCGGTCGCCCGCATCGCCGCCAACGTCACCGGCGGCCTGGTGGTTAACGACCAGGTCATCGCCGCCCGGCTGCGCTCCGAGCTGCCCTTCATGGCCACCGAGAACGTGCTGATGGCGGCGGTCCGGGCCGGCGGCGACCGCCAGGAGCTGCACGAGCGCATCCGTCGCCACGCGATGGCCGCCGCCGAGCAGGTCAAGCAGGGCGGCCGGAACGACCTGCTGGACCGCATACGGGCCGACGACGCGTTCGCCGCCGTCAGCGGCGAGCTGGACGACCTGCTGGAGCCATCGCGTTTCGTCGGCCGCGCACCCGAGCAGGTGGACGAGTTCCTGCGGGAGGTGGCCGGGCCGGCGCTGGCCGCCTTCCCCGCCCCAGAGACGCCGCAGGGCGACCTGCGCGTCTGAGAATCCTCCGGCCACCGGGAGACCGCAGGCATGGACGCCCCCATAGGCGACGACAGGCGGCGCAAACGCTGGGTCTGGGGCTGCACGGGCGGCTGCCTGGGCTTCCTGGTGGCGGTCGGGGCGCTGATCTTCCTGGCTTATTACGTGCTGTCCCGGCCGATGCCGGTGCCGGCGGCGGAGGCACTCGTGGCGCCCGGCGCCTCGGCGCTGCTCGTCGTGCGGATTGAGCCGGACGACCCTCTGCCGCTGGAGATCGTGTCCCGTCTGGCCGCCGAGCAGGAGGTAGGCGAGGCGGTGGCCGGCGACGACGCCAGGGCGCGGGCCGCCTTTGCCGACGCCACGGGCGACCTGGCGCATTCGGCCGCCCCCATGCAGGCCGTCGTCACGTGGGAGCCCGGCGATGAGGAGGGGGCGTTCCACTGGACGCAGGCATTCGCCGTGCGGAGATGGGGGCGCTTGATGGGCATGTTCATCCGCGGGCGCTTGCTGGACAGCGGCGCCCTGGCCGTCGGACGCTACAGGAAGGCCGACCTCCTGAAGACGACCGGGAAGGAAGTGTACGTCGGCGTGCGCCGCAACGTCTTCGTCGCCGCCGACCGGCGGGATTCGGTCGAGTGGGTCGTAGACCAACTGGCCGAACAGGCGGCGCAGAC
>LJUE01000070.1 GCA_001303885.1 Planctomycetes bacterium SM23_32
GCGCCGAGCAGCGAAGCGATCGTCTCGCGGGCCTCCTCGACGGCGGCGCGGGCGCGCTGGCCGAAGCCGTGCACGCTCGAGGGGTTGCCGAAGATGTCCGTGAAGTAGGGGCGCATCGCCTCGACGACCTCGTCGCGAACGGGCGTCGTGGCGCTGTGGTCCAGGTAGACGCGTCTCATGTCGCTCCTCCTTGCCGCGGTGCCCCGGCGTCCTCCGGCGCGGCCGGGGATGCCCCGGGCCCCGGCCGGCCGGTTGCTCCCACCTTACTTCGACGCCTGGGCTGCGGCGAACGTTTGCTCGGCGCCCTCCTCGGCGCCCAGTCCTTTCAGGGCGACCTCAGCCCCTATCCTGCCCGACAGCAGCATGGCTCCGAAGGTGGGGCCCATCCTCGGCAGACCGTGTGCGGCGCTGACGGCCATGCCCGTCACGATGAGTCCGGGGTAGATCTCGCCCGTATGGGCGACCACCAGGTCTTCGGAGCGCTCGACCGACATGGGCCCCGGCGTCGCAGGCGGGGGCGAACAGCTTGCGAGCCGCCATCACCACGTCCCTCCCGTGCGACAACGAGTGAACTGCCCGACGCCCGGGCGTCTGCCTCCCACGCGGGCGTCACGCGGACGCCGCTGCTCTGCCACGGAACAGGTCGGTGCTCAGGTAGCGCTCGCCCGTGTCGGGGAGCACCACAACCGCCATCTTCCCCTCGTTCTCCGCCCGGCCGGCCACCTGTGCGGCGGCCCACGCGGCCGCCCCGGAGGATATGCCCGCCAGGATGCCCTCCTCGGCGGCCAGCCGGCGTGTGGTCTCCGCCGCGTCGTTCTCGCCCACCCGCACTACCTCGTCCACCACGTCCATGTTCATCACGTCGGGGATGAAGCCCGCCCCGATGCCCTGGATCCGATGTGGTCCGGGCTGGCCGCCCGAGAGGACCGGCGAGGCGTCGGGCTCCACGGCGACCACGTGCACGGAAGGCTTCCTCTCCTTCAGCACCTCGGCCACGCCCGTCACGGTGCCCCCCGTGCCGACGCCGGCCACGAAGATGTCCACGGCGCCGTCGGTGTCCTGCCAGATCTCCTCGGCCGTCGTGCGACGATGGACCTCCGGGTTGGCCGGGTTCTTGAACTGCTGGGGCATGAAGGCGCCCGGCGTCTCCTCCAACAATTGCCCGGCGCGCGCGACAGCGCCCGGCATGCCGTCGGCCCCCGGCGTAAGCACCACTGTGGCCCCCAGCGCCCTCAGCAGCATGCGGCGCTCCATGCTCATCGTGTCCGGCATCGTCAGCACCAGGCCATAGCCCTTCGCCGCGCAGACGAAGGCGAGCCCGATGCCCGTGTTGCCGCTGGTCGGCTCAACGATCGTCGTGCCGGGCCCGATGGCCCCGCTTCGCTCGGCTGCCTCGATCATGGACCGGGCGATCCTGTCCTTCACGCTTCCGAGGGGGTTGAACGATTCCAGCTTCGCCACCAGTTGGGCCGGCAGCCCGGCCCCGAGCTTGCCCAGTCGGACAAGCGGCGTGTTGCCCACCAGGTCAACGCATGTCTCGGCTATCTTCATCAGCGGCCTCCCCTGCGATGCGCAGATCGCTCAACCGACCTTCTGCCTGTGGCGCCGCACCAGCCCGGCCAGACTGGCCGACTTGAGCACCTGGGCCATCGCGAGGGCGATCCTGTCCCAGACGTCGCGCGTGACGCACTCTGCCTGCATGGCGCACCCGGAGTCCGCCTCCAGGCACTCCACGGGGCAGAGGGGACCTTCGAGGGCCTCCCAGACGTCGAGCAAAGTGGTCTCCTCCGGCCGGCGGTTGAGGGCATAGCCGCCATGGGCTCCGCGCACGCTGCGGATCAGGCCGCTGCGACGCAGGTCCTGGATGATCTTCGCCAGGTAGCGCTCCGGGATCTGCTGCTCGTCGGCCAGCACCTGGAGCGAGACGGGCCCGTCGCTGCGATGCAGGGCCAGGTCCACCATGGCCCGGGAACCGTACCTCACGCGCGTGGAGAATTTCATGGCGACCACCTTAATAGCACAAGCTTCACCTTTTTAGTGCATTTTACCCGCCGCTCCGCGCGCTGTCAACCGTAAAGCCGCCAGAAATGCTCCGGCGCCGCCGGCCGGCCCCCCCACGGATGGGCCGACGCACGCCTTGCGAGTTGACACCCGCGCCTCCTGCAGGTACACTCGTGCAATGGAGGTGGTAGTCCGGAGTCCTTTCAACTCACCATGGGGGGTAAGGCATGGCCAAGGCCAAGAGCAGCAAGATGGTGGCAAGGGAGCACAAGCTGTTCGAGACGCACGCGGGGCACGCGCAGCACCTGTGTGACCTGGTGGCCAAGCGGAAGATGGCCCAGGTCGCTCGGCTGGCGAAGGGCGCGAAGTACGTGTGCCACATCTGCGGCCGAGCCGCCGCTAAGGCGTCCAACCTCTGCGAACCCATCGAGATCTGACCCCGAACGGAACGTCCAGGCGTTCCACCTCGTGCAACCCGGCCCGTCGGCACAGCGTGCCTGGCGGGCCGTTCTTCCCTCTGGGGCAGGGCCTGCCGGACACTCGGCGCTGTGAACGCCAGGGAGAACTACCTCGAAGCGATCCGGTTCGGCAGCCCCCATTGGGTGCCGCTCGGCTGCGAGCCCCTGTGGCACACCTTGCAGTTCGAGGGCATCTTCCGCTGCGGGGACTGGACCGACGCCTGGGGCGTGCGCTGGGAGGTGGGCATCGAGGGGACGGTCCCTTTCCCGCGTGGCAATCCGCTGGCGGACCTTGCGCGGCTGCGCGAGTACGGCTTTCCCGATCCGGACGAGCCCGTCTTCACGGGACGGATGGTCGAGGAGCTGGCCGGAGTTGACCGGGCCGAGAAGCTCGTGATCGGCTCGCTGACCTACCTGCTGTTCGAGCGGGCCTGGGCCGTGATGGGAATGGAGAGATTTCTGACGGCCCTCGTGACCCACCCCGAGGCGGTGCACGAGTTCCTGCGCGGCATAGCGGACTACGCGCGGCGCGTCTTCGACCGCTACCTGGCGCTGGGCGTGGACGGCGTCAGCTTCAGCGAGGACCTGGGCACGCAGCGCGCGCTGATGGTCTCCCCGGCGATGTTCCGCGAGTTCCTGCTGCCCGAATACGCGCACTGCTTCCAGAACGTGCTGGCCGCCGGCAAGATCGTGCACTTCCACAGTTGCGGCTGCGTGGACGCCGCCAGGACCCGCTGACGGCCCTTCAGGGGCCCGCCGGCTTATGGGCCGACCCAGGATGCCGTCAGCGTTTGCGTGGCTGAATAGGCGCCGGCGTTAGCCAACTGGCCCGCGAAGTTCTGTGCCCGGACGTGCAGCGTCACCTGCACCGCGTCGTCTCCGAGGACGTGCGCGATCAACACGGGCGAGGCCAGAAAGGAATCGTAGGGCGTGAAATCCACGGTGGCGGCCCCCGTGTCGCTGCCGCCGTCTCCGTCGAAGGTGAGCTGGTACTCCGTGCTCAGCACGTCACCGCCGGGGCCTGTGAGCCGGGCGGCCGCGCCGTTGTCCGCCGAGAGCTCTGCGTCACCGTCCAGGATAAGCGTCTCGGTTGCGCTCCCGGTGCTGACGGCGTCGCGCGTGTCGAGGGCCGGCAGGTTTATAGATCCGAAGTTGCCGGCCCATGAGAGAACGTCGGGCTCTGAGAGCACGCAAGGGGCAAGGCGGGCTACAAGCAGCAGGGCCAGCAGGCGGGCCGGCCGGCGCAGCACGGGGCGGAGGCGCGAGCGGTGACTGGCGGGCGTCTGATGTTCCATGCCCTCGCCGGGGTCCCAGGGGGTCAGAGGCCGGGCTGCTGGCCCTCGCGGCGCAGGCCGTCCAGCTCCGCCTCGGGGTCAATCAGGGCGTGCCGGTCGGACAGGGGAGCCTGCCCCTGCTCCATCACGCGAGGCGTGATGAATATGATGACCTCCTTCTCGACGGTGGAAGCCGTGGTGCTGCGGAATAGCAGGCCCACCAGCGGGATGGAGCCGAGGACGGGCACCTTCTTGACCTCGTTGCGCTCGGTGGACTCGATCAGGCCGCCGATGACGATGGCGTCGCCCTCCTTCACGCGGACGCGCGTCTGGGCCCGGCGGCGCCTGATGACGGGCAGTGTGTCGGTAGAGCCGTTCTCGTCGTTCAGCGTATTGCGCCGCGTGGTCACGTCGCTGACCTCGGTGGAGACGTTCACCGTGATGTCGTCGTCCTTGCCGATCTGGGGCGTCATGTCCAGCACGACGCCGGACTTCACCACCTGGAGCTCGGTGCGCAGGAAGGCGCCGTTTATGTCGGTGACGATGTTGAAGTACTCCTCCAACTGGACGTCAATGGTGGCCTTCTCGCCATTGAGGGTGGCCACGCGCGGGCGGGAGCGGATGGTCGCGTCGCCCTCGCTCACCAACATCCTCAGCGTCACCAGCAGCGTGCGGAACTGGCGCTCGGCGATGCTGGTGTGCCGGAAGACGCCCCTGAACTCCTCGGTCGTCTCCGTCAGGCTCACGGCCGTGTCCGTGCCCGACCTCTCCCAGTCTATGCCGAGCTGGCGGCCGGCCTCGCGGGACAACTCTACCACCAGGGCCTCCAGCACGATCTGGCGCCGGGGCACGTCCAGCAGCTCCACCGCCTGGCGAATGCGCTCCATCTTGTCGCGGGGAGCCGCCACGAGCACCTCGGTGCTGCGCTCGCCGCTGGCCACGTAGGCCTGGAGGGCGCGCGGCAGCGACGCCAGCAGGTGCTTGCCGGTGATGTAGTTCAGTTCGATGCGCTCCAGGTCGGCCAGGTAGGCGAAGCTCGGCGAATCCGGCCGGCCGCTGCCGACCAGGATGAAGTCGTCCGCCAGGCGCCGCGCCGTCAGCCCCTGGGCGACCGTCAGCTTGTGCAGGGCCTCCTCCAGCGGCGTCTGCTCCGTCTGGAGCGAGACGAGCTGGTCCGCCACGGAGGGGTCCACGGCTATGCCCACCCCCGTCTCCATGGACATGTCGCGCAGCACCTGGCTGAGCGGCACCTCTACCCAGACGTTGCTGACGCGGGGCTCGGCTTGCTGCCCCCGGGCCAGGGATGGCGTCAGCAGCACGGCGACGGCCACGGCTGCCGCCGCCACTAACGCGTGTTTCCGCTGCCTGCCGCTGTGCGGTCTGTGCCGGAATGCGTATCTCACTTTGCCACCTTCAAGCGGAGGGGAACGCGTTGGGGCCCGGACGTGCCCTCTTCGACGACCTGTGCCTGTTGGGCCTCTATCAGCAGAGCTGCGGTGTACTCGCCCGGCTCCGCCTCCAGGGGGACCCTGAGCTGGCAGACGACCGACCGGCGCATCTGCGGGCCGAGCGAGAACTCGTCGGGCCGCAGCTCGACCCAATCGGACGGCAGGTTGCCCTCCCCCATGCTGCACTGCACGGCCATGGTGCCGGGGCCCAGGTTGGCCACCTGCACGGCTTGTCCGGTGAACCGCCCCGGCGCCGCCTCCAGGACCAGTTCGGCGGGCTCGACGGCGAGCGACGGCCCCGGGCTCCGCCGGTAATGGTCGGCCCACCGGGCGGCCAGTTCAGGGGTCATGTGGAACTCGGCCTCGTGGAAGGCCCGGGGCGCACCCTCCGACGCGGTCCGTATGCGGCAGCGCACCGTGTAGTCGCCTTCGGGCAGGGCAGAGGGGAGCACGCCGACGAAGCGGCGCGTGTCGCCCGGCAGCACACGGCGGCGCCGGGCGTGCAGCGGTATGGTCGCCGTCCGGCGGCGGCCGTCGCGGTAGACCACGCCCTCGCCGGACGCCGTGAAGGCCACCAGGCCCTCGTTGGCCACGTCCACCCGGATCGTGAGGGCGGGCCCGGCATCGGGCCCCTGGCCCGGGTTGAACTCGGGCAGCAGCACCTGAAGGTCGCGAACCGACGGGCGAGCCTGGTAGGTGCGCCGGGCCACGCGCACGAAGACGGCCGACGCCGTCCGCAGCACGACGTTGACGCCCTCGGAACGAGGCGGCCCCAATATGGTCATCATCACGGCGGCCCAGTAGTCCCCCTCGGCTCTGTACGGCGCCTTCACCGTGCCCTGCACCCGGCGGACCTGGCCCGGCTCAAGCGTCAGCGCTGTTGCCTCGAGCGACATCCACTGCACGGCCGACCGGGGGTGGGCGCACGGCTCTCCGAATGACAGGGCGCCCTCGGCGGACACGGCGAAGTCCACCACTTCCAGGCGGACGCGCGCACGGCCGCCCGTGTGGGAGCGATCCAGGTTGGTAATGGTCAGGGCGAACTCGGCTTGCCGGCCCGGCGAGACGCTCACCTCCTGCTGGAGGGGGGAGAGCGCCACGCCGGCTTCGGCGGCGGCGCCGACAGCGAGCAGCAACGTCAGCGCCCCGAGCAAGGGACTTGCCAGGCGCCGAGAGCTGCCCGACCCGCCGACGCACGCCGCGGCCGCAACGGCCCGAGTCCGTGTTGCGCCGCGGACCATGCTTCCCGTCATATTCGGTGCGGACAGATGCGTGCCCCTTACGGCCCTGCCCATGAGGCCGTAAGCGTCTGCGTTGCGCTGTAGGCGCCGGCGTTGGACATCTCCCCGGTCGGATTCGACGCCCTCACGTTGAGCGTGATGACGACGGCGCCGTCCCCGCTCGCGTGGGTGATGCTCGAGGCGGAGCTGAGGAACGAGTCGTAGGCCGTCCAGTCCACCGTGGAGCCGCCGGTGTCCGTCACGCCGTCGCCGTCATAGGTGAGCCGGTACTCGGTGACCAGCACGTCGGAGTCCGGCCCCGTCAGTTGAGCGGCCGTGGTGTTGTCGGCGGTGACGTCCACGTCGCCGTTCGTGTAGAGCGTCGCCGATTCGCTGTCGGAGACGGTGGCCGCCTGGCTCGTGATGTCGGCGAGCGTGATGGGAGTGAAGTTGCTCTCCCACTCCATCACGTCGGCCACGGTCACGCCGATGGCGCAGCTGGCGTCATCGTCGGCGGGTTGGCCCATTACGGGCCGGATGGCCAGCAGGACGAAGGCGGACACAGCGAACACACGCAGGATACGTTGGCCCATGGTTCCCCTCCCTTCGCAACGGCCCGGCCGGCCTCGGCATGGGGCCGGGCGGGCGGCTCACACTCACCAGGGGCTACTTCGGCCCCCTCGCGCCCGACAAGGCGCACAGGGGGCCACCTTGTATGTTGTCGTGGATTGTAGCAGTAAGTTTAGGTCTGTTTCGCGCAAAGCCCATGCCGAGGCCCACGTTCCGCCTGATGATAGGGCTCTCTGCGTTCGCTTTGAGGGGCGTTGGAAAACGCAACGTCCACGCCCAAGGGCCTGCCGGGGCCTTCAAAGGGCGTCGGCGGCTTGTGAGGGTCGGTCGCAGGGGCTCCTGCAGGGCCGGCCGGCCCGAGGCCGCCGAACTTGCGCCAAACTGCGCCATCGCGTAGAATAAATGCCTTTGGCGCGTGCCGTTTGCGCCGGGTGGCGCGTTGTGACGAGCAGGTGTCCCGATGTGCCGCGCAGAAGCGGCGCGTCTTGTGCGGTCCGTCGGGCAACGGGAGACAGCCGCGAAGTGAATGCGAAGGAGCTGGCGCAGTTCCGCAAGATGCTCATCGAGCTGAAGCGGAAGCTGACCGATAGCATAGGCCATCTGCACAACGACGCCCTCAAGACGGCTGGCGAGACGGTGGACGAGCTCTCCGACGTGCCCGCCGAGCACATGGCCGAGCGCGGCTCCGACACGTTCGCCCGCGACCTGATGATCCGCATCCTGCAAGACAGCGACGCGGAGCTGTGCGACATCAACCTGGCGCTGGAGAAGATCGAGGGCGGCACCTACGGCCTGTGCGAGAACTGCTCCGGGGAGATTCCCCGCAAGCGGCTGAAGGCGCTGCCCTTTGCGCGGCTCTGCATCGCCTGCAAGCAGGAAGAGGAGCGGCAGGGGTGAGCGCCTGAGTGCAGGCACCTCCCCCGGGCGCATGCGCCGTCGGCCGCCAGCCCCCATCACTCGGCTTTGACGGGGCCATCTTGAGCTTCCTTCCCAGACTGCTCGAGGCCCGCAGGAAGCTGTTCTGGTACTTCGCGGGCGTCACGTTCCTGCTGGACCAGGGCAGCAAGGTCCTGCTCTGGAGCCATCCGAGCCAGGGCCGGCCCGACATAGTGCTGGTCCCCCACGTGCTGCGCATCATCAGCCACGAGGGCAACGTGCGGGGCGCCCTCGGCCTGGGGCCGGCCGGCCCATGGTTCTACGTGGCCCTGTCCCTGGTGGCCCTGGTCGCCGTGGCGGCGTTGTTCCTCACGGCGGAGGCCCGCGATGGCTTCGTGTACTCGGCCCTGGGCCTGGTGGCCGGTGGGGCGCTCGGCAACCTGGTGGACAGGGCTTGCCTGGGCATCGTGAGGGACTTCATTGACCTGCATTGGGGCGAGGCGTTCCACTGGCACACGTTCAACGTCGCCGACGCCGCCATCTGTGCGGGCTTTGCGCTGGTCGTTTACGACTCGTTCCTTACCGGGCGCCGCCACCGGGTTCCGGAGGGCGGGGGGGGCGCGCGGAACGGCCCGTGAAGCCCTGCGGGACGGCGCCGGGGCTTTTTCCCCTTGGCAACCTCAGGGCCCCCGGTTAAAATCACGGCACGCTCGGCCGCCGCCCCTGCCGCGTGGAGGCGGCGTTGCCGAAGCCGTCGGGACTCCGGTGATTGCTGGTTGAGCGATGGCACACCTCGTCGTAACTCAAGGCGAGAGCACGGGTACCACCGTGCCGCTTCAGATAGTGACATGCATCGGTCGCGGGCTCGACATGGACGTGCGGCTCGACGACCTGACCGTCTCGAAGCGGCACGCGCGCGTGATCGCCACCGCAGGAAGCACCCGTCCCCCGACAAGACGCTGCTGGACATCGGCGAGGACCAGACCAGCACGTCGGTCGTCAGCCGGGTGGATGTCGAGAAGGAGCGCACGGCCAGCTTCGTGGGCGCCGACACCACGGTAGAGGAGCTCAGCAGCGTCAACTTCCGCCTGACGACGCTGCTGGAGATCTTCCAGTCCATCGGCATGGCGCTGGACGAGGACGAGCTGCTCAACAAGATCCTCGACAAGCTCTTCGAGGTCTTCCCCGAGACGGGGCGGGGCTTCATCATCCTGCGGGACCCCGACACGGGCCAGCTCACCCCCCGGGCCGTCAAGAAGGCCAAGCCCGGCGAGGGCGACCAGGAGGAGCGGCTCCAGATAAGCGGGACCATCATCGAGTACGTGCTGGAGCAGAAGCAGGCCGTCCTGAGCGCCGACGCGATGAGCGACGAGCGCTTCCCCACCAGCCAGAGCATCCTGGACTTCGAGATGCGCTCGGTCATGTGTGCGCCGCTGATGTATGAGAGCGAGGTGCTCGGCTTCATCCTGCTGGACACGCAGCAGATCGCCGGCAACTACGACGAGGAGGGGCTGACGCTGCTGGCCAACATCGCCAACCAGGCCGCCCTGAGCATTGCGAACGCCCGCCTCCATGCGCAACTGCTGCGTCGGGAGCGGCTCGAGCAGGACCTGCGCAACGCGCGCCGCATCCAGAACAGCTTCCTGCCCAAGGAGCCGCCGCACGTGGGTGGCTACGAGTTCGTGGACTGGTACGGGACCGCCCTCGAGGTGGGGGGCGACTTCTACGACTTCATCGAGCTGCCCGACGACGAGGTGCTCGTGGTGGTGGGCGACGTCAGCGGCAAGGGCATCACGGCCGCCCTGATGATGGCCCAGATGGCCAGCAACGTCCGGTTCCTGGCCGGCGTGCGCCCCGAGCCGGCCGCCCTGCTCTCCCGGCTCAACCAGGTGGCCCTGAACTCGGCCACCGACATGTTCGTCACCATCCTGGTGATGTTCATCAACTGCCGCGAGCACACGGTGCGCCTCTCCAACGCAGGCCACTGCTACCCGATGCTGCGGAGGCCCAACGGGGACGTGAAGCGCATCGAGGGCGGCAACGGATTCCCCATCGGCATCACTCAGGACGCCGACTTCCCCGAGACGGGGTTCAGCATCGAGCCGGGGTCGGTGATCTGCGCGTTCAGCGACGGCATCATCGAGGCCATGAACGAGGAGGGGCAGCTCTTCGGCTACAAGCGGCTCTCGCGTTCGATGGCTGAGGCGGACGGCGCTCCCGAGGACGTGGTCAAGAACATCCAGAGGGCCATCCGCGAGCATGCCGGCGGCGCGGCCCAGAGCGACGACCTGACCCTGGTCTGCATCGGGCGCACAAACGGCGCCTCCGGCTGAGCCCCCTGGCCTGCGGCGGTTGCCGCCCCATCAGTCTGTCCCGCTCACCTGCACGCGTCGCCCGGCGATGTGGAGGCGCCCCTCGGCGAACAGGTTGACCGCCTCCGGGTAGGCGACCTTCTCCGCCTCGAAGACCCGCGCCGCCAGTGAATGAGCGTCGTCCCCCTCCTGGACGGGCACGGCCTTCTGCACGATGACGGGACCGTGGTCGTAGACGTTGTCGGCAAAGTGCACGGTGCAGCCGGTCACCTTGCAGCCGTAGTCGAGCACGGCCTCGTGCACGCGGTCACCGTAGAACCCCTTGCCACCGAAAGAAGGCAGCAGGGCGGGGTGGATGTTCATCACCCGCCCCATGTAGGGGTCGGGGATGCGGTACAGGCACAGGAAGCCCGCCATGGCGACCAGCTCCACCTCCTCGGCCTGCAGCTCGGCCGTGACGGCTTCGCTGAACTCCTGAAGGCTGCCGGAGCCCTTGCGCACGACGACGGCCGCCGGCACGCCATGCTGGCGGGCGCGTTCCAGCCCGTAGGCGCCCTGGCGGCTGCTGACCACCTTGACGACCTCTGCTTTCAGCCTTCCCTGGTCCGCCAGGTCCAGGAAGTTCTGCAGTGTCCTGCCGCCGCCGCTGATCAGCACGCCCAGCCTGACTTTTGAAGCCATCTGGTTCCTCTCCGATGGTCGGTAAGAGGGGAGGGCCCGGCCCGCATAATGTGACGCGGCAGCGCGCGGCTGTCAACCGCGCGCGGCAGAGGGGCATGGGGCCCTCGGGGCGGACGTCCGGTCCGCCTTACGGCTGGCGGACGGCCTGCTTCTTGTTTCAAACCGCGCCCCTATCGGGTACAGTGGCGCTTCTGATCCTCAGGGGCCGGCGCCGGCCGGCTGGGGCGCGAATCCAGACGCGACGACGACGGGGGGCCATCCATGCACTTGATCGCCGACGCAGCGGCAACGTTGGGCAGCCGCTTCAACCTCATCTTCGACCCTCGCGACCACTGCGCCTATCAGAACGCCTACGGTGACTTCCGCGAGCAGCCGCTCGACCTCGTCCTGGGCATTAAGACGGCCGAGGGCGCCGTCTGGGCGCTGCCCTTCACGCGACGGGCCGAGCACTTCCCGTTCGTCGAGCAGTTCGGCACGCTGACGAGCATCGTCTACCGGGCCGTCCACCCGGGGCTCGGCGTGGAGTTCGTCGTGCGCGTCAGGTCGCCTTTCTATCCGCGGGACGCGCGCATCTCGACCGCCCCCTTCCATTACGTGGACGTGCAGGTGAGCCGGCGGCCGGCGTTCCGCTGGGAGCGGTGCGAGTCGCCGCTGGAGGCGGGCGAGCTCGTGTTCGAGCTGTCGGGGTCGGGCGTGGAGTTCGCGCGCTGCGAGCAGGGGTTCCGCTACGCGTTCACCAGCAGCACGCCGGCCGAGCAGGACGGCGAACCGCTGAGCGCTGCCGTCGAGTGCTGGGTCGAGGCTGCCGCGGCGGAGGCGTTCGGTGCTTCGGGCCTGAGGCGCCCCTTCAACCTGGCGGATGGCCGGAAGGCGCGCATGAACCTGATCTGGTCCCACTGGCAGCCCGAGCCCATCCTGGAGGTGTTCGAGCAGAGGACGCCCTTCAAGTACCTGTCGCTGTTCGACTCGCGCCGGGAGATGGTCGCCTGGGCGCGGGCGGGGCGCGCCGAGATAGACGAGCGCTGCGACCTGCTGGACCATGCCGTGGAGGGATGGAGCCTGTCCTCCAGCGCGTCCGACCTGGCCGCGCTGGCTCTGCACTCCCTGCTGGTGGACTCGTGGTGGACGACGCGCAGGGACGGGCGGGACTGGTTCAGCGTGTGGGAGGGCTCGTGCTTCTACCACTCGACCATTGACGTGGAGTACAACGACGCGCTGCTCTACTTCGCGCTGTGGCCTGAGCTGTTGGAGATGCTTCTGGACGAGTGGGCGGACTTCGAGGTGGACGGCAGCGAGACGCTCGGCCCGGCCGGCAAGGGCAGCTCGTTCCTGTGCCACGACATGGGCAGGTTCTGCCGCGTCGGCCGGCAGGGCTACCCCCATCACATGGAGGTGGAGGAGAACGCGGACTATCTGCTGCTGCTTTCGGCGTGGGCCTCCTTCACGGGCAACGTTGCGAAGGCGGCCGGCAAACTGGCGCTGTGCCGGCGGCTGGGCGAGTTCCTGGTGGAAGCGGACAGCACGGGCAACGGTGTGCCCGACCGGGGCGTGGCGAACACGGTTGACGACGCCGGGCCGGCCGTGCAGTACGGCAGGGAGCAGGTCTACCTGGCCGTTAAGACGCAGGCGGCGCTGTGGGCGCTGGCCGATCTCGAACAGAAGTGCGAGGCGAAGGATTCGCTGGCGGAGCGGTGGCGGGCCTTCACCTCGAAGAGCGTCAAAACCGTCGAGGACGAGGCCTGGCTGGGGGACCATTACGCCACTGCGCTGGCGAGGACCACGGAGGGCTTGACCGATCCGTGGACGGGCGAGCCCCTGCCGCCGGGCGAGCTGGCGGGCTGGGACGCCTACTCCATCTACACGGCCAACGGGCTGCTCTACCTCTTCCTGGCGGGCATCAAGATGCCGCGCTGGAAGAGGAACCGCCTGGCCGCGGACATCGAGGCCGCCGCCGGCCGGACCATGACGCCCTACGGATGCCGCCATTCGAGCGCCGGCGAGCGCACCGTGTGGTTCTCGCAGAACATGTGGCGGGACTACGTGGCCGCTTACCTGGGCGTGGACATGCTCGGCAACGTGTCGCGCTACTGGAGCTACCAGGCGGCCACGGGCGACAACTGGCGCAGCTCGCTCTACTACGACACCACGGACGCCAATAACCTGAACTTCTACCCGCGCGGCGCCACCGTGTTCGGCATGCCGATGAGCGCGGCGGGCCTGCGGTTGAGTCGCGCCGACGGTGAGCTGACCCTCGCCCCCGTGCGCACGACGCTCTCGGTGCCGCTGCTGCCTCTGGCCGACTGGGCGGCGATGCGCATCCCCGTGCTGACCGTGAGGCAGAGGGAAGGGGTGGCCTCGGCGCGCCTATCGGAACGCGGCCTGCTGGAGGGGCTGACGCCGACGGTGGTGGGCGCCGAACTGGAGCCGGACTGAGGCGGCGGCTCAGACGCCGTCCATGAAGACGTGCGCGAAGACCTGCGCGTCGGCCACCATGTCGGCGATGGCGCAGACCTCGTTCACCTGGTGGGCCGTCTGCGCACTGGTCATCCAGACGGCGGCGGCGAAGCCCTTCTCCCTGAAGGGCGAGGCCACCGTCATGCCGCCGATGCCCACCGTGGTCGGCTCCACGCCGCGCACTTCGCGGATGGCGCGCGAGAGCAGCTCCACCACGGGCGCGTCGGTCAGCGTCGGCGGCGGGGCGTCCTGGCGGTTCCTGACCAGCATCTCGGTCGTCGTGCCGTAGGTGCCGTCCACGCGCCGGCACTGGGCGTCAATGAAGGCCAGCACCGAGTCCAGGCTGTAGTGCGGCAGCACGCGGCAATCGAAGCAGAAGACGTCTTCGGGCGGGATGGTGTTGACGTTCGGCACGCCGGCGCGGTGGGCCGTGGGCTCGAAGGTGGAGCGGGGCAGGTCGTAGAGGTGGTCCACCTTGTCGAACGTCGCCGCGAGCCCTTCGTCCAACCTCTGCACCAGCCATGAGCCCGCCCGCAGCGCGTTGATGCCCAGGTCCGGCCGGGA
>LJUE01000071.1 GCA_001303885.1 Planctomycetes bacterium SM23_32
CACCCGAGCCGGCGCTGCCCGGGCCCGCCGCGGCAACCGGGGAGCCGGCTGCCAGTGAGGCCCAGCCTGCCAAGACGGTCCGCGAGGATCGGGCATCGGATGCAGAGCCGCCGGCGCGGCCCGCTCCTGCCGACGCGAAGGACACGGGTTCCGCCCCTGAACGTGACGGCCCGGGGCCGGACGCGGCGAGGCAGGCGCCCGCGGCCGGACGAGAGGTGCCCGTGCCGCGACCCCCTGGTCAAGCCGAAGCGCCGCCTGCCGACCAGGGCGGCCGGTCTGTGGAGGTCCTCGAGGAGTTGAGGACGACCTTGCGCGCGCACGTTGAGCCGGGACAGGACAGGCCGGAGTCTGCCTCTGAAGCACCGGCCGGGAAGGCCGGCGATGCCCCCAGAGCCCCGGACGAGCTGGAGGTGCCGGCGCCGGGTGAGAGGCGCTGGCAGCGCGCCAGCGATGACAACGACGGACAGGGCGCCGAGGGGACCCGCAGGGCTCCTGCCGCCTCGGCCTCCGAGGTGGGGCAACCCCTGGCCCTTGCCGCTGCGCGCGGGGAGGAAGCCCCTCCGGGCGAGGCCGTCGAAGGGCGGCTGGCCCCCCTGGCCGAGCAGGGAGCCGCGCTCAAGGGAGCGGCGTCTTGGACCGATACGTCGGCGGAGGCGGGCAAGGGCGGGTGCGCGCCCAGGTCGTGCAGGAGGCGCGGTACCTGCATCGCAACGGCAGGTCGGAGATGACCGTTCGCCTCCATCCGCCGGAGCTGGGACGCATGAAGGTGGACGTGCAGATGCGCGACGGCCGGCTGGAGGTGAGGATTCGCGTGGAGAACGCCGAGGTGCGGGAGACGCTGCGTTCTGAGCTGACCGGTCTGGACCGGTCGCTCAGGGACGCGCAGCTCGACCTGGCCCGGCTGGAAGTGTCGGACTACCAGGCCGGCTCGCAGGAACGGCGCGACGGCCTGCTGAACGAGTGGGAAGCCCCGGGACGCGGGATGCAGCCGTCCCAGTCCGGCGCTGACGCCGCCGGGCCGGCCGGCTGGGCCGTGTTCAGCGAATCGGGCGGCGTGGATTGCCTGGTGTGAAGGAGATGCGGCGATGAACGTGACGTCGGCACTGAGCGCGGGCGCGGACCAGGACATGTACATGCGGCTGCTGATGGCGCAGCTGAAGAACCAGGACCCCACCGAGCCGATGAGCAACTCGGAGATGGTCACGCAACTGGCGCAACTCAGCTCGCTGGACGTGCTGAACAACCTGAACGCCAGCTTCAAGGACGTGCTGAAGCTCCAGACGCTGCTGAGCGGCACGGAGCTGCTCGGCAAGACGGTCCAGTACAGCCTGGGCGGCCTCATGCTGACCGGCACCGTCGAATCGGTCGTGGCCGGCGAGGACAGCATCAGGCTCGTCGTGGACGGGCTGGAGATCGGGCTCACCAGCGTGAAGAGGATACTCTCGCAGTAGGGAGGTCGGGTCATGGCAAGTTCACTGCAGACGGCGGTGCTCGGCATGCGGGCATACCAGGAGATGCTCAACGTGACGGGCAACAACATCGCCAACGCCGACACGGTGGCCTACAAGGAGGACCGGATCACGTTCTCCGACATGTTCTCGCGCACGCTGAGCCAGGGCATGAAGGCCAGCGAAGACGTGGGCGGCACCAACCCCATCCAGATCGGCCTGGGCGTGCGCGTCGCCTCCGTCGCCAAGAACATGACGCAGGGCAGCTTCACCTCGACGGAGAAGGACTTCGACCTGGCGCTCGACGGCGACGGCTTCTTCGTGGTCTTCGACGGGGTCAACAACGCCTTCACGCGCGACGGCACCTTCGACGTGGACGCCGAGGGCTACCTCGTGGACCCCTCCACGGGCTACCGCGTGCAGCGCATCGGCACCATCGGGGAGGACGACGGCTTCCAGCTGGCCGGCAACACGAGCATCCAGATACCTTACCGGACCGAGCTGCCGGGCAGCCGCACCCTCATGATAGACTTCAAGGGCAACCTGAGCGCCAGCGACTACGACCCCACCACCACCAAGCTGCAGGCCGCCGCCACCGTCTACACCCTGACGGGCGGCGGCATAGCGGACGCGACCGCCGACTTCGCTGACGTGGACCAGCTGGCGAGCTTCGCCGACGGCGACACCGTCACCATCGCTGGCCGGGCCACCGACGGCACGGCGGTCAGCGGCACGTTCACCTACGGCGCCGCCAACGACGGGACGACCCTGCAGGACCTGCTGGACGTCATAACGACGACCTTCGGCGGAGCCACCGAATGCACGGCCACCATCGAAGAGGGCAAACTCACGCTCGAAGAGGCCGACTCCGGCTACAGCCTGATGGACATCCAGCTGGCAAGCGCCGCACAGCCGAGCGCCATGCCGACGGACTTCGACTACCTGGAGGTCGGCGGCGCCGCCGCCCAGACGACCAACATAGACATCTTCGACCGCCAGGCCCGCAGCCACTCGTTGACGGCCACGTTCGTGCGCCACGGCCAGAACGAGAACGTGTGGGACCTGGTCATCAACAGCTGCAGCGAAGCGACCGGCATCTCCGACCGGCGCATCGTCGGCGTCACGTTCGATGAGAACGGCATCTACCAGGGCATCAGCGAGACCGACTACTTCGGCAACACATCCAGCGACGCCGGCTTTGAGGAGTGGGATGCCGACATCAGCTTCGATTTCCCCGGCATCACTTCGACGCAGGACATCACGGCGTACTTCGGCCGGGTCGGCTTCTACGACGGCCTCACCCAGGTGGGCGGCGACTCGTCGGCGGGAGCCATCAACCAGGATGGCTACGGCACCGGCGCCCTGCAGAGCATCAGCGTGGACGCCGCCGGCGTCATCAGCGGCACCTTCAGCAACGGCGAGACGCTCGAGGTGGCGGCGCTCCGGATAGCCGTCTTCGACAACGCCCAGGGCCTGGAACGCGCCGGCGGCAACTACTACCAGTACACGCCCGCCGCGGGCTCCACCGTCTACTCCCAGGGCACACAGGGCCGGGCGGGGCGCGTCCGCCAATACGTGCTCGAAGACGCCAACGTGGACATCGCGCGCGAGTTCACGAACCTCATCACCGCTCAGCGTGGCTTCCAGGTGAATTCGCGGACAGTCAGCGTCACCAACAACATCCTGCAGCAACTGGCCAGCATCATCATGTAGAATGCCCGTGTGCCGGCCGGGGATGACGCCCCTGGCCCCGGCCGGCCGACAGGCGAACCGGGCGCGTGACACCGGGGGAGGACATCAGCCCGCCGCCGCCTTCGCAAGGAGGAGCGGCCCGATGGGACCCAAGGCACTGGAAGGGATCCAGGACGCCCTGTCGGGGACGGACGGCGCGCCGTGGGCCGTCATCTTCATGGGGCTCGCGCTCCTGGGCATACTGGTCCTCTTCGTGCACCTGACAGTCGTCCAGGTGCGCCGACACGGCCGGCTCAAGGTCGGCTGGGAGGAACTGGCCCGCACGGCGGCGCGCTATAAGCTGGCTCACGATGAGACCCTCCTGATCCGCGACCTGGCGCGGCGCGAGGCGCCGATGAACCCGGTGGACGTCGTGCGGCGGCCCGAGATATTCGAGAGGGCCGTCCACCGGCACCTGAAGCGGCTCGGGTCTTCCAGTCCGGGCTCGCAGGAGGTGCAACGCGCCTGCGCGCTGATCAGCTCGCTGCGCGGCAAGCTGGCCCTGCGTCACTCCGGAGGCGAGACCTACTACAGCACGCGCACGCTGCCGGAGGGCCAGGAGCTGTTCCTCACCATCGAGGGCGACCGCACCAGCGCGCTGAAAGCCAGGACGGGCGTCGCCCGGGAAGACCTGCTGGAGTTGGTGGACGTCCAGCCGGCCGGCGCGCGGCTGCGCGGTCGCAGCGTGAACGCAACCTTCTATCCCCGCAAAGGCGCGTTCAGCTTCAGCACCGACGTCGTTCGGGTAGACCCCGCCGGCGGGACGTGCCTGTTGAACCACAGCGTGGACGTGCGCAGGGCCAGCCGGCGCAGCTACCACCGCGTGCAGGTCGGCCAGCCCGTCACCTTCCGGGCCGCCTGGGAGGGCGATGCCGTAACGCGGGAGGGGACACTGTGCGACCTGAGTGCCGGCGGGGCGTCGGTGGAGGCGCCCTGCTACTACGAGGCCAACGAGTCCCTGGTCTTTGACGTCCGTCCCGGCGTCTACCTGCCCGACGCGGACGAAGGGGAGGGCGCCCGCCCCATACGCGGCACCGTCGTGATGACCCAGCAGCGCGGCGGGGACGTCTGCCTCTACCACGTTGAGTTCCGCCAGATAAGCGCAGACGACAGGCAGTTCCTGGTGGACCTGGTCCGGCGCATCGAGCGCGCCGAGCGGTCCGCCTGAGCCCTGGAAGGGGTTTCCGCAGCGCGGAAAGAAGTTCCCCGCCGGATGCGGTCCTCCTGCCTGCGGCCGGGGGCGCCCTGGCGCTGAGCGGAGCTCTCGGCGTCCTCTGCGGCGTTCTCACGGGCATTGCGTCCTGTCGCCCCACCGCGGCGCCCGTGGCATAGGGTTTGCGCCTGCACCCCTGAACCAATCCAGCCTGCGGGGCGAGGGACCAGGGATGGACGGGACCGTATATCTGACCGGCAGCCGGTTGGACGGGCTGGCCCAGAACCTGGACATCATCGCCAGCAACCTCGCCAACGCCAACACGCCGGGCTACAAACGCACGGTGGGCGGCTTTCAGGCCGTCCTGGACGCCGTCGGCACGGGGGGCACGCGGGCAGCGTGGCCCGCTGCCGTCCTGCCCGACTGGATGGAACTGGACACGGGCCACACCGACTTCCAGCAGGGGCCGATCCGGCGCACGGGCCGGCCGCTGGACCTGGCCATCCAGGGCGATGCCTTCTTCGAGGTGGAGACCGCGGCCGGGCCGCGCTACACGCGCAAGGGCCGCCTCCACCTGAACGCTCAGGGCGAGTTGACCGACGGCTCGGGCAACCGGTTTGCCTCCGACTCCGGGGCGCTGCGGCTGCCCGAGGAAGCTGAAGACGTGGCGGTGAGCCTCGACGGCACCGTCACCGCCGGGGGCGAGGAGGTCGGCCGCATCCGGCTGGTGGAGATCCCCGACCTCGACGCCCTGGTGAGCGAAGGCTCCTGCACGTTTCGCAACGACGGCGCGGCCGCCCGCGAGGCCGTGGGCAGCCGCGTCATCCAGGGCTCGGTGGAGGAGTCCAACGTGAGCCCTGTGCACGAAATGGTGGCCCTCGTCAACGTCATGAGGGCATACGAGAGCAACGCGCGCATCCTCCACCGCACCGACAGCCTGACCGGCAGACTGATCCAGACGGCCGCATAGAGGAGCACTTGCCATGAGAGCCATGTACACGGCAGCCACGGGCATGGACGCCCAGACGATCCGCATTGACACCGTGGCCAACAACCTGGCCAACGCCAACACGGCCGGGTTCAAGAAGTCCCAGGTGGACTTCGCCGACCTGATGTACATCGTCATGCGCCGCCCGGGCGGCAGCCAGACCGAGGCCACGCAGACGCCGACCGGCCTGGAGGTTGGCACCGGCGTCAGCCCGGTCTCGACCCTGCGCATCTTCACCGAGGGCGCCATCGCCAACACCGAAGGCGAGCTTGATATGGCCATCATGGGCGACGGCTTCTTCCAGGTTGAGACGCCGACCGGGGAGACCAAGTACACCCGCGACGGCAACTTCCGCATCGGCCCTGACGGCATAGTGGTCACCTCACAGGGGTACCCGCTCTACCCCCGCGTCTCCATCCCCACCGACACCACGTCCATCGCGGTGGGCAGCGACGGCACGGTCACGGTGACCACCCCCGGCTCCGACCCGACGCAGGTGGGCACGATAGAGCTCGCCAAGTTCACCAACCCGGCCGGCCTGTCCAGCGAAGGCGGCAACCTGTTCGCCGAGACCGTCGCCTCCGGCCCGGCCACCACGGCCGCTCCCGGCCAGCAGGGCCTGGGCGAGGTGAAGCAGGGCTACCTCGAGATGTCCAACGTGGACGTCGTCACCGAGCTGGTGGACCTCATCATCGCGCAGCGGACCTACGAGCTGAACTCCAAGGTCGTCAAAGCCGGCGACCGCATCCTCCAGGCGATCAACTACATCGTGAGCTGAGGACATGCGCAGACTCATCTGCATCGCCGCCTCGATCCTGGCGCTGATAGGGCCCGCCGGAGCGGCGCGGGCCGCCGGGGAGCGGTTCGCCATTTCCCTGCGCGAGAAGGCCGTCGTCGAGGGGCCGGTCGTGGCGCTCTGCGACGTCGCCGACCTCGGGGAGGGCATGCCGGACAAGGTGGCGCACCTGTCTGTGGGCAACTCGCCCTGGCCGGGTCACCTGCGGGACGTGACCCGCGTGCTCGTGAAGGTGAGGCTGTTGTCGGCGGGATTCGACCTGCAGCGTTTCGAGTTCGGCGGCAGCGACGTCTGCGTGGTGGAGGCGGCGTCGGCCTGCATCCCGGCCGAGCGGCTGGTGGCCGCCGCCCGGGAGCATCTGTTGGCGCAGTTTCCCCCGGAAGGCCCTCGCGTGGAGATCGAGCTCCTGCGGGCAGCGCCTGCCGTGCTGGTGGCGGCCGGCGAGGCGCCGGTCGAACTCAGGCCCCGTCTGTACGGCACGGACCCTCCGGCCGGGACCGTCCGGGTGGACGTGGACGTGGTGCGCGCCGGGGAGCGCCTGCGGCGCGTGCCGCTGAGCTTCTCGGTGAAGCTCCGCGAGCGGGTAGCCGTGGCCTTGCGGCCCATCGGCCAGGGCCGGCCTTTCCGCGCCGCCGACGTGAGCTTCGTCGAGCGCGACGTCGCCGCGGCGAGCAGGCCCTGCGTGCGCTTGCCCGAGGAGCTCGAAGGCAAGGTGGCCATGCGCTCAATCCGTCCCGGACAGATCATCGCCCGGCAGTTCGTCGGCGACCCCGAGGCGCCGGTGGTGATTGACTACAACCAGAGGGTGTTCCTGGTGGTGGAGACCGACACGCTGCGCGCCGTCACCGTCGGCAAGGCGCTGTGCCGCGCGCGCAAGGGCGAGATTGCCCGCGCCCGGAACCTGAGCAGCGGGCGTGAGGTGGTGGGGCTCGCCACGGAGGACTCGACGATCCGCGTGCTGCTGAAAGGACATGAGAATGAAGGCTGACCCCAGACGTCCCGGCGGCAGGGGGCCGCGCATCGCCGTGGGCCTCGCCGTCGCGCTGTTGGCGCTACTGACTGTGGCCCTGCCGGCCTGCGCCGACTCCATCTGGGACCGCAGAGAGCGCTCGTTCGCCTTCCTTTACACCGACAACCTGGCGGCCGAGGTCGGCGACTCCATCACCGTGATCATCAACGATAAGAGCACGTTCAAGAAGGACGATGAACGCCAACTCGAGAAGACCAGCGACAGCAGCGGCTCGGCCACCATCGAGACCCCCGTGGTGGACGTCGGCATCACCTCGACCCGCATGACCGAGTCCTCCTCGCGAAGCTTCGCGGGCAGTGACGAATACGACGCGAGCTGGGAGTTCGTGGACAGCGTGACGGCCACCGTGGTGGACAAGCTCCCGAACGGCAACCTGGTGGTGGCCGGGCGCAGCGAGAGGAACGTCCGGGGCGAAGAGGTGGTGACCATCCTGACTGGCATCGTCAAGCCCGAGGACGTGACGGCCTCCAACACTGTGCTCTCCTCGCGGATAGCCCGGCTGCGCGTCTACTACGAGGTCACCGGGACCTCCGAGGCCTACCTGAAGCCGGGCTTCCTGAGCAGGGTACTGAACCTCATCTGGCCGTTCTGAGTCGGCGCGGAGGGCAATGCACATGGCCAGGAAGATCGCGACAGGCGTGTTGCTGGCAGCGGCCCTGCTGGCCGGGGCGGCCCTGCCCGCCCGCGCGGCCCGGATAAAGGACATCAGCGCCATCAAGGGCATCCGGCCGAATCACCTCTACGGGTTCGGACTCGTGTTCGGCCTGGCCGGCACGGGGGCCGGCAGCGAACTGACCGGCGAGGTGGCCCAGAACCTGCTGGAAAAGCTGCGCGTCGGCCGGGGCCTCTCGGATCTGAGTGCGGCGAACCTGGCCGCCGTGATGGTCACCGCCGAGCTGCCGCCGTTCGCCGCAAAGGGCAGCACCATAGACGTGACCGTGTCCACGTTCGACGACACAGAGAGCCTGCGCGGCGGGACGCTGCTGCTGACGCCGCTCTACGGGGCGGACGGCAACGTCTACGCGGTGGCCCAGGGCCCCATCACCGTGGGCGGGTTCTCCTTCGGGGGCGCCGCCGCCACCGTTCAGCAGGGCCACCCCACGGTGGGCCGCATCCCCAACGGCGCCGTCGTGGAGCGCGAGGTCGAAAGCCACTTCATCCAGCAGGGCGCCATCACGCTGTCCCTGCACACGCCGGACTTTGCGACGGCCACCCGCGTGGCTGAGGCGATTCAGCGCGCCAGCAGGCTGCGGGCGGTCGTCCTGGACGCCGGCACGGTGCGCGTGCCGCTGCCCGTTGCCCTGGACACCAACGACGTGATGGGGCGGATCAGCGAGATACAGATGCTGCAGGTCCAGCCCGACGCCCGGGCCCTGGTGGTCATCAACGAGCGGACGGGCACGGTCGTGGCCGGGCAGGACGTGACGATATCCAGCGTGGCCGTCTCGCACGGCCAGCTCACGGTCGTCACGCAGGAGCTGGCCGAGGTCGTCCAGCCGACGGCCTTCTCGGAAGGGACCACGGAAACGGTCCCCCGCACGGCGCTGCGCATCATCGAAAGCCCCCTGCCCGGCCAGGAGGGGGGCATGGCCGTGCTGAACCGGGGCACGACCGTCAGCGAAGTGGCGCGCGCGCTCAACATGCTCGGCGCCACGCCGCGCGACATCATCTCCATCTTCCAGGCCATCAACGAGGCGGGAGCGCTCCATGCTGAGCTCAGGATCATGTGATGGTCTCGCCGCGGCGCAGCCGCACCTGATGGCCGGCCCGGCCGACGGGGCGTTCCGCCGACTGCCTCAGCCCGCCGCAGAGGGCCCGGAGGTGAAGCGCCTGCGGCAGGTCTCGCGCGACTTCGCCTCGCTGTTCTACTCGATGCTCGTGCGGCAGATGCAGAAGACGGTGCCGGAGGACGAGGAGGACGACAACGCCGTCAAGCAGGGCGTGCAGGACTTCATGGGCATGTTCCTGCCGGAGGCGGTCGCCAGGCGTCCCGACGATGCGCTGGCCGGCTGCATATTCGGCCACCTGCGCACACGCTACGGAGAGCTGCTGGATGAAACCGCTTGATGAGCTTCTGGCGCTGCTGGACGACCAGATCGAGCTGCTCCAGCGCAAG
>LJUE01000072.1 GCA_001303885.1 Planctomycetes bacterium SM23_32
CCGGGCTCAGGATGGCGCGCCGCACGGTGCCCGCCCCGGCCTCCGGACGCAGCCGCCAGTACTCCTGCACGCCCCACCCCACCGCCACCGCCGAGGCAACCAGGAAGGCCACGCCCAGGCGCCGGCGCCAGACGGCGTCTCGCATGTAGTCGGCTACGACGAAGTAGGCACAGACGAAGAACACAACGAGCTGCACGAACTCCTTCAGCGCCGGTCCGCCGGCCACGCTCCGGGCCGCCCCGGGTCCGACGGGCTTCAGGAACGGCACCACCGAGAGCGCAGCGGCCAGCAGCAGGCCCAGAAGCGCGGGGGGATAGCGCGTCAGCCGCGATCGCAGGCGCCCAGAGCGCAGGTTGACAAACGCCCAGACCAGGAAGGTACCGGCGAACAGCACGTCGCTCATGGTCACGCGCACCGACGGCACGAGCCGGGCCAGCTCCTGCCCCGAGCCGAGCAGGCGCGCCAGGGCCTCAGCAAGCTGCCGCACCGTGACCTGTGTGGGGTGCACCAGAAGGGCAAGCAGCACGCCCAGCGGCAGGGCTCCGCGCACAAGGCGCCAGAACGCGCCATCCGGCCGACCGGCCGGTTCCGGCCCCTTCTGCGGCGCCTGCTCTTCGGCCACGGTCTGCCCGTTCACAGGCTGCTCGGCGCCAGCGGACATGGCGGGCTACCCCTTGATGCGCTCCACGACCTCGCCCAAGTCACGGTGAAGGGTCTCGATGCGCTGCACGAGGGCCAGGTCGGACTGCCCGTCGGCAGCGGCGCAGGCGATGCTGACCCTCCGCGGGCCGACCTTCAGCGTGTAAACCAGGCCGCCTTCGGCGCGCATGTAGGCCGAATCAGCCATGCGGCGGTAGCGCATCTCCGCGGCGGCGCCGTCCATCGCGCCCGGCTCGTACGTCAGGCCGTCAGAGCCCATACCGGCCGTGAGCACAGTGTAGCGGCGCCCCTCGGCTTCCGCCAGCTTCAGGGCCACGTCCACGCCGTCCAGCGGGTAGCGCGCGAAGTCGCCGGCCTTGCCGCGCGGATGGTATTCCGGCTCAATCGCTCCCGAACGGATGGCAGCGCAGAGCTCGTCAACGCTGCCGAAGCGCCTGGCCACGCGCAGGCGGGCAGGCAGCTTGACGTCGGCCACGAGCACGGGCGGCCCGGCCTGCGGCTCCACCTCCAGCTCGTCCACGCCCAGCTTCTTCAGCAGCGCGCGCTGGCGGTTCCGCGCCGCCTCGTCGGCCCTGGCACCGCCGTTGGCCGCCAGGCCGTGCCTGCGGCGCATGGCGCCGCCGAGTATCTCCTCGAAACGCGCGAACTCCTCCGGCGCCAGCGCCTGTCGCCACACGGGCACCACCTTTCGATGGAACTCGCGCAGCCGCTTCTCCTCCCGCCCCTCCGTGTCGGTCAGGCCCACGTTGGCGGCCATGCAGGCCGCGCGGAACTTCTCTTCCAGCCCGGCGCTCGGCTCCTTCGGCTCCACGGCCAGCGGATCCTCCAGCAGCCCGTTGAACACGTGCATGAAGGTTACGTACGGCACGGGCCGCTGCTGCATGTACAGCTCCTGGATCTTCCCGATGGCGTCCACCTTGGTGATCATCTTCCCGACTCCGTCGCAGCGGCCCGGCCGTCCACGCCCGGCAATGTCACTTCAGCTCCTCGACGAGGTCCATCAGCCGCCGGCCGTACTCGACGTAGCGCTCGTAGGCGCTCTCCGCCTGGGAGGCCGCCTTGCCCTCGTGCACGACGGCGGCCAGGTGCGGTTCGATCGAGAGGCCGCCCGTGTAGCCGCCGTCCAGCAGGTCGGCAAGCACCTCCCTGACGCGCCCGTCCCCATCGCCCGGGTAGGTGTACCTCATCGCCCCGTCCTCGCGCACGCCGTCCTTGACGTGCACGTAGACGACGTCGGCCCTGACGGCGCTGTAGTACTGCCAGGGATCCTGCCCGTGGGCCACGGGATTGCCGGTGTCCCAGACAAGCTTGAGGGCGGGCGAACCCACCTCCTCCAGCAAGGCCAGCGTGCTCTCCGGCCCCTGGCCGCCCCAGCCGTCGCAGTTCTCGTGCACCAGCATCACGCCGCCGTCCTCGGCCATCCGGGCCAGCACCCTGAGCCGGGCGACGACCTCCTGCTTCCACTCCTCTTCGGGCCAGCCGGCGTTGGGGTAGCTCATGGTGCGGATGAACCGGCAGCCGACGCGCTGCATGCGCGGCACCGCGCGGGCGAGCTCGTGGCGGTCAATGTCAGGATGCTTGCTGACGGGGCGGCCCCAGTTGCAGAGCTGCGAGGCGAAGCAGGAGACGCCGAGTCCCGCGTCGCCGAGCCGCTCGGCCACCTGGTCGAACGCGCGGTCGCAGAGGTCGGCCACGCCGACGCCGCTGATGTTGCGCAGCTCGATGTGCTTCCACCCAAGCTCTTGCTGGGCCTTCACTTGCGTCTCGATATCGTCGCCCGCCTCGTCGGCAATGCCCGAGAAGAACATGCCTCCCCTCCCACGCGCAGCTTCAGTCCCAGGATTGTGCACCCTCACATAGACCAACCAGCCAACCTAAGAGCACGGGGGGCCGGTGTCAAGTCTCACCATGCGCCGCCGGACGCGGTGGCGCACGACCCCGGGGTGCGTTAGGATGACGGGGCGCGGGCTGGCGCGAGGAGCATCCCTTCTCCGGGCATGGAGTGCGCGGATATGGTGAGGCAGCGAACGAGGCGCCTGGTCTTGCTCCTGGCGGCGGCGTGGATGGCGCCGCTCCTGGCCGGCACCCGCCCCGCGGCGTCAGCCGCGCCGCTGCCCAGGCAGGCCACCAGGGGGCGCATTGACGTCTACGTCGTGGGCAACGCCTTCGACCTGGGCCACCTGAACGCCCCGGCCGAGGCGGACGCCCTGGGGCACTGCCCCTGGCTGGGCGAAGGCAAGGAAAAGACGGGCCTGACCTGCGAGCGACGGCTGGGACGCGACTGGGAAGAGCTGTGGGTCGAGTTCGTGCCCGAAGGCGACGGCCAGGTCGAGATTGACCTCCAGGGCGAATGGTACCAGGCGCGGGGCGACGATGTCCGGCTGGTCTGGGCCGACAGCGTCACCGTCGAGGGCACCACCATACGCAACGGCGACTTTGAGGAGGCGGATCCTGCCGGGCGGCCGGCTGGCTGGCGGTTCACCGGCGGCTTCCCGTCGGAACGCTACTCTCGCGACGGGTCGGTGGCACGCAGCGGGCGCTCGTGCGTGGCCGTCTGGCACGGTTCGCAGGCGCGGCAGGCCTTCGCTGTCGAGGCCGGCAAGCGTTACCGCGTGGGGGCGTGGTTTCGCGTGACGGACCCCGCTCTTGTGAAGGAGCCCGAGAGCTTCATGGCTGCATTCAGGGACGAGATGTATGAGCAGGAGCTGACCCTGACGTTTGCGGACGCGGCGTCGGCCGAGAAGGCGGCCCTGGAGGTGGCGCCGCTCTACGGCAATGCCGACTGGGCCGTTTCCTGCCGGTGGGATGACAACAACGCCGCCGACCTGCGCATGCGCGAGGTGATGGCCGCCCACGGCTACAAGGGCACGTTCTACCTGAACGAGCCGGCCCCGTGGTTCGGCGCCGAGACGGCCGCCCGGCTGCTTGAGGGCGGCAACAGCATCGGCGCGCACAGCATGAGCCACCCGTTCCTGAGTTTCGTCAACAGGAACCGTCAGTTCTACGAGGTGCTGGCGGTCCGCATGAAGTGGGAGGCGGCCCTCGACTGCCCGATATGCAGCTACTCGTTCTCGTTCTGCGACTTCCGCAACGCCTGGGAGGGCGACGCCGTGCACCGGGACATCGCCGCCGCCTTGCGCCGCGCCGGCTACTACCACATCGCGAACGGCTGGTTCAACGACGCCCTGCGGACCGAACTCGAACTCAGCCCCATCCTCCCCTCCGACGGCGCGCCCATTGACGCCGCGGCCGAGCGTTTCCTGGCCAACCCCCTCCACCGCCGGCGCCACCCGCACATGAGCTTCTCGATGCACGTGTGGTACAGGACGCCCGAGGCCTGGGAACGCTTCGAGGAGCAGCTCGACGCCTATGGCCGGCGGCCGGACTGGTGGTACTGCAACCAGAACGAGTACGCAGCTTACCGATGGCAGCACCGCCTGAGCGAGGTCCGCGAGGTCTCCCGGGAGGGCCGCCGCCTGACGGCGGCGCTGCAGCGACCGGCCCTGTGCGACCTGAACGATGGCGTGCCCCTGACGCTGATCGTCGGCGGCGTCGAGCCAGACTCGCTGGTGGAGGCAGCATGCGAGGGGGCCGCCGTGGAGCTCATCAAGCCGGACAGGGGCCCTGCGCTCCTCAACCTGCACCACGACAGGGGCCGGCGGCTTCCAGGCAGGATCGGCCTGATCGAGAACGCCGACAACCACCGCGAGCTGCGCGACGGCGACGCGGCGGCCGACTTCCCCGGCCTGCGCGGACTCCTGAGCTTCGCCGATGGCCGCCTCGGCCTCATCATTGACAATGGCAGCGACGCGCCCCTGGAGGACCTGGTCATGCGTTACCGGCTCCCCGTGGCCTGGCGGGAAGGCGTCGTGGTGCGCCGGCTCGGCGCGGTGCGGGGCCGCGTCTCTGACACGCTGGAGCCGACGCCGCAGGGCAACGGCTACAAGCACACGTCGGGCAGGGCCTTCTACGGGGCGCAGCTTGACTTCCGACTGGCCGGCGAGCCATGCCGCCTGCACCTGAGCTGCCGCGCCGCCGCGCCGCCGCGCGACGCGTCATACCCCCAGGGCGGCTTCCTGGTGCTCGGGCCGCTGCCGGAGGACGCCTTCGACGCGGGCCGATTGGCGGAGGCCGCGCGCGCGGGCAGCCTGCTGGAGCGTCCGCCTCTGCCGCCGGGCGCGGAGGGCCTCGCATGGCGACCGGAGAGCGCGGAGGCCCCCGACCTGCTGGACCCCGAGATCGTGGAGACGTCGGGGCAGTGGCGCCGCCCCGGCCCGTCCGCCGGCATCTATCTGCTGCGTTGCGCCGTCGAATCGGAGGCGGAGCAGCCGGCAGGCCTGCTGTGGGACGAGCCGGCCGTGGAGGGGGCGTTCCTCAACGGGGAGCGCGTCGGCAACCAGGACGTCCTGCTGCGTCGCGGGAGCAACGAGCTGGTGGTGGCGGCGGCGGTGGGGCGAGGGGAGTTCGCCGGGAGCAACGCCGGCTGCTTCCTGCGGATCGTGCGGCCGGGCACGGACGAGCGAATCGCCAACGTCCGCTTCCTGACGGGGCGCGACTGACGTCCGGCGCGGCCGGCAGGTCCTCAGGTCAAGTAAGCCAGCAGGCGGCCGAGGGTGCGCTTGATCTCCGCACGGGGCACGATCATGTCGAGGAAGCCGTGCTGCAAGAGGAACTCGGCCGTCTGGAAGTCCGGCGGCAGCTCCTGCTTGATGGTTTCCTCGATGACGCGCCGGCCGGCGAAGCCGATCAGGGCGCCCGGCTCGGCGAGGATCACGTCGCCCATCGAGGCCCAGCTCGCCGTCACCCCGCCGGTGGTCGGATGGGTCATGACGCTGAGGTAGGCGCCGCCGGCCCGGCTGAAGCGATTCAGCGCAGCGCAGGTCTTGGCCATCTGCATCAGCGAGTAGGCGCTCTCCTGCATCCGCGCGCCGCCCGAGGCGGCCACCGTCACCAGCGGCAGCCCCTCGCCCATGGCCCGCTCCACAGCGCGGGTCAGCTTCTCCCCCACCACGCTGCCCATGCTGGCGCCGCGGAAGCGGAAGTCCATCGCGGCGAACACGGCGGGTCGGTCCTCGATGCGGCAGGTGCCGCAGATGATGGCCTCATTCAGGCCGGTGGCCTCGGTGTCCTTCTCCAGGTCGTCCTTGTAGGCCTTCTTGGCGACGAAGTTCAACGGATCGCAGGGCCGCAGGTCGCCGTCCATCTCGGTGAACGTGCCCTCGTCGGTGTGGAGCCGGATGCGATCCCAGGGGCCGATGCGGAAATGGTAGTTGCACTCGGGGCAGGTCTGGAGCCGCTCCTCGACGTTCTTGCGGTAGACCACCGCCCCGCAGCCCTCGCACTTGACGAAGAGCCCGTCCGGGACCTGCTTCTTCTTGCCGAATCGCAGCATGTCCTCACCGCTCAGATGGGCGCCGCCCCGTCGGCAAGCGCGGCCTCAGCAGCCTGCCGCAAGCGGGCGACGGCCTCGTCCGGAGGCACGTCGGCGTGGAAGACGGCCGAGGCGGCCACCAGCACGTTCGCCCCGTAGGACACCGCCCTGCCCGCCGTGTGCGGTCCGATGCCGCCGTCCACGTAGATATCTATACTCGATCCGAACATCTGGCGCAACGCGGGTATCTTGTGGCAGGCATCCTCCATGAAGTCCTGGCCGCTGAAGCCCGGCTCCACCGTCATCACCATCAGGCAGTCCGCCTCGCCCACGGCCTCTGCGAGACTCGGGGGCGCCGTCTTCGGCTTGATGGCGACGCCGGCCTGCACGCCGAGGTCCCGCACGGCGCGGACCGCCCCGGCCAGGTCGTCCACGGCCTCCACGTGGAAGAAGATGGTGTCCACGCCGGTCTCGGCAAACGTCGGCGCGTAGCGCAAGGGGTCGGTCATCATCAGGTGGGCGCCGACGGGCACATGGGCGCAGCCCACGATGGCCCTCGTGACCTGGGGGCCGAGCATGATGCTCGGCACGAAGTGGCCGTCGGCCACGTCCACGTGGAGCAGGTCGGCCCCTCCGGCCTCGACCTGGGCGACGGCGCGTGCCACGTTGGCCAGGTCCGCATCCATCATGGACGGGACGATCTTGATCTGCATGGCGCCCTTCGGTTCTTCGGGGCCGCGGGTCACTCGAGCGCGGCGATGCCGGGCAGCACCTCGCCTCCGAGGAACTCCAGCGAGGCCCCGCCGCCGGTGGAAACGTGGCTGATGCGATCCTGGAGGCCGAGCTCTTCGACGGCCTCCGCCGTCTCGCCGCCGCCCACGATGGTGGTGGCGCCGGAGTCGGCCAGGGCCCGGGCGATGGCCTCGGTGCCGGCGGCGAACTGCTCGATCTCGAAGTAGCCGAGGGGCCCGTTCCAGACCACCAGCGCCGCCCCCTCGATCTTCTGCTTGAACAGCTCGACGGTGCGCGGGCCGACGTCCAGGCCGATCCACCCGGCGGGCACCTCGTCATCGAAGCTGCGCGCCTCGGCGTCGGCCTCGATCTGCCGCGCGCAGACGTGGTCCACGGGCAGCACGATCTTCTCGCCCCCTTGCTCCAGCAGCTCACCGGCCACCTCGAGGCTGTCCTCCTCCACCAGCGAGTCTCCGACCTCAACGCCCTGCTGTTTGAGGAACGTGTAGGCCATGGCGCCGCCGACGAGCATCGCGTCCACCTTGCCCAGGAGGTTGCGCAGCACCTGGATCTTGTCGCTCACCTTGGCGCCGCCCATCACGGCCACGTAGGGGTGGTCAGGGTCGGTGGTGGCGCGCGAGAGGTAGTCCACTTCCTTCTCGATGAGGAAGCCGGCGGCCGAGGGCAGGTGCTCCGCCACGCCGGCCGTCGAGGCGTGAGCCCGGTGCGCCGTGCCGAAGGCGTCGTTGACGTAGAAGTCCCCCAGCGCCGCGAGCTGCCTGGACATCTCGGGGTCGTTCTCCTCCTCGCCGGCGTGGAAGCGCGTGTTCTCCAGCATCAGCACCTCGCCGTCGCCCAGCGCGTCGGCGGCGCTCCGGGCCTCGGGCCCCACACAGTCGGGGGCGAACTTCACGTCGGCCCCCAGCAACTCGCCGAGCCGGCGGGCCACGGGCTTCAGGCTGAACTCCGGCTTCACCTGGCCTTTGGGCCGGCCCAGGTGACTCATCAGGATCACGCGCGCCCCGCGCTCCAGCGCGTACCGGATGGTGGGCAGCGCCATGCGGATGCGCAGGTCGTTGGTGATCGCGCCTGTCTCCTTGTCCAGGGGGACGTTGAAATCCACCCTCATCAGCACCTTCTTGCCGGCCAGCCGGCCGTCGAAGTCCCGAATCGTCTTCATCACGCCTTCCTCCGCCCTTAAGGAACGGGGCACCCCCCGGGAAAGGGGCGCCCCGTTGTGGCTTGCCTTCGGGTGCCGCGCGAGCGCCCTTACAGGCTTGCTGCCTTCTCCATCAGGTCAACCACGCGGCAGGAGTAGGCCCACTCGTTGTCGTACCACGAGACGGCCTTGACCATGGCGTCTATGACCATCGTCTGCCTGGCCGCGAAGATGGAGCTGCGCGTGTCGCCGACGGCGTCGCTGCTGACGATCGGGTCCTCGCTGTAGCCCAGGATGCCCTTCATCGGGCCCTCGGCAGCCGCTTTCATGGCCGCGTTGACCTCCTTGACGCCGACCTTCTTCTCGACCTCGACCACGAGGTCCACGATCGAGCCGTCCACCACGGGCACGCGCAGGGCCAGGCCGTTCAGCTTGCCGTCCAGCTCGGGGATGACCTGCCCGATGGCCTTGGCGGCGCCGGTGGTGGTGGGGATGATGTTCATCGCCGCGGCGCGGCCGCGGGCCGGGTCCTTGTGGATCTGGTCGCAGGTCACCTGGTCGTTGGTGTAGCCGTGGCAGGTGGTCATCAGCCCGTGCTTGACCGTAAAGCTGTCGTGTAGGACCTTGGCGATCGGGGCCAGGCAGTTCGTCGTGCACGAGGCGTTGGAGATGCACGTATGCTCGGCCTTCAGCGCGCTGTCGTTGACGCCGAGCACGATCGTGGCGTCCACTTCGTCCTTGGCGGGCACGGTGAGC
>LJUE01000073.1 GCA_001303885.1 Planctomycetes bacterium SM23_32
CGGAACGGGCTGAACGGCTGCGCGGCGGCCACCGGCGAGAGTTCGCTCATGCCCCAGCCCTGCACGACGGGTATGCCGAGCAGGAAGCAGTCCTTGAGCAGGGCGGGCGAGATGCGGGCGCCGCCGCTGACGCAGAAGCGGAGCTGCGTGCCGCCGAACAGCTCCCGGTGCAGCCGCCGGAAGATGCGCCGGCCCACGTTGACGCCCGTGGCCCCCTTGACGAGGGCGGCCAGGCGGAGGCCCAGCTCGAGCTTGTCGAGCCGGCCGGCCCGGCTCGCGGCGCGGCGCAGGCCGTCCAGCAGAGACTCGAAGACGCGCGGCACGCCGACCAGCACGGTGGGCCGGCAGAGGCGGAGCAGGTCCCGCGTGCGCCGCTCGGTCACGTCGCCGACGGCCATCCGCGCGCCCGCCCAGGGCGGCAGGACGACCGTAGCGGTCAGCGGGTAGGCGTGGTGATAGGGCAGCAGGGCGGGCAGGCAGTCGTCCTCGTGCAGGCCGAAGCGCCGGCAGCAGGTCTCCACGTCGAAGATGATGTTGCCGTGCGTCAGCTCGACGCCCTTCTTCGGGCCGGTAGTGCCGGAGGTGTAGAGTATCTGGGCCAGGTCCGATGGCTGCGGGCGCGAGGGCGGAGGGCCGCCGGCGGGCGGAGCCGCTACGGCGGCGTCGTCGAGGGCGTGGCCCAGGCGCTCGGGCTCGCCACCAAGCATGCCGTGCTCCAGGGGCACGGCGACGCCGGCGAGCCGGAAGACGGCGTGGTAGGCGACGACCCAGCGGCGTGAGTTGCGCATCAGCAGGGCGACGGTGCGGCCGGGCGCGGCGCCCTCGGCGTGGAGGCGGGCAGCGAACGCCTCGACCTGGCGGGCCAGCTCGGCGAACTTCGTCTCGGCGAGCCGCCCGTCCGGCGCCATCTCGACCAGGGCCGTCTTCTCCGGCGTGGCCTCGGCGCGGAAGGGGAGGATGTCGGCGATGGTCCGCATGGGGCCGCTGCTGGCCACGGCATGCCTCCGCTCAAGATGCTAAACGGGTTGAACCGTCGAGGTCGCAGAGACGGCTGAGAAGAGGATCCAAAGGACGTACTCTTCTTGGCTCTGCGATCTCCGCGTTCTCGGCGGTGAGCGCTCCCGTCAGCGTTGTTACGCGTAGAGGTGGTCCACGAGGGGCAGGGGTATCTTCTGCCCGGTCAGCACGGAGAGGCGCGCGGCCTCCATGATCTCCTGTGCGTCGTGGCTGTTCTCCGGGCTGCAGACGCCCCGGATGGGCTCGTCGCTCAGGATGCAGTGGACGAAGTACTCCGGCCCGTTGCGGCGGGGCGCCGCCAGCGCCGGCGGCTCGAGCGTCTGCACGTCGGGCTCGGCCTTAGTGCGCATCTGCACGGCGCCGCGGCCGACCACCATGATGCCCTCGGTGCCGTAGAGGGTCACGTCGTGGGGCGGCCAGCCGGGCACGGGCTCGGCCCAGGTGCACTCGATGACGGCGTTGGCGTCGTGGTATTCGAGCGCCACGACGGCGTTGTCGTCCACAGGGATGTACTGCTTGACCAGGCGGCCGGCGATGGCGAAGACCTGGGCCGGCCGGCCGATGAACAGGCGCGCCAGGCTCGCCCCATAGCCGAGGTAGTCGAAGAGCGCGCCGGCGCCGTTCTCCACCGGGTCGTAGAGCCACTTGTAGAAGTAGGGGTCGCAGCCCAGCTCCTTGGGGCCGCAGTGGCCGCCGCGCCACTTGAGCTGCCAGACGCGGCCGATGGCGCCGTCCTGGACCAGGCGGTAGGCGTAGTTGAGCCCCGGCGACCAGGCGATGGGCCAGTTGACCATCAGCAGGACGCCGGCCTCGCGGGCAGCCACCAGCATGCGGTCGGCCACGTCCAGGCCGCTGGCCATGGGCTTCTCGCACATCACGTGCAGCCCGCGCGCGGCGGCCAGCTCCACCAGGTCGGCGGTGCTGCGGTTGGTGCCGTAGGCGAGGACGGCGTCCAGCTCGTGGTTGTCGAGCAGCTCCTCGTAGTCGGTGCAGGTGGTCTTGACGCCGGTGCGTTCGGTGAACTTGGCAAGCTGCGGCTCGTTCGGGTCGGCGGCGCCGACCAGCTCGGCGCTCTCCAGCTCCTTGACGTGGTTCAGCTCGCCCCAGACGTGGTCGTGGACCAGTCCCAGCACGCCTATGCGAACCTCGTCGGTCATCTGCGGCCCCCTGTCGTTTGAGGTCGGCGCACGATTCTAAGCGTTTAGCGCGGCCAGTCAAACGCCGGCCTCGCGCTGGGGCCGGCTTTGACAGGTGCCCGATGCACCGGTACCGTAGAACGCCGACTTCGAGGGATCTCCCGAACGGCAGGTCGGTCCATTCTCGGGGGAGGCCGCTGATGTGCCGGACCGCGCCGCTGCTCACGCTCTTCTGCGCCCTCTGCCTGCGCGTTGCCATGCCGCCGGCCGCGGCCGAGCAGGGCGAGCGGCCGGCAGGCGTGCCTGCCTACGTCAACGGCGACTTCGAGCTGGACGTAGACGGCGACGGCTGGCCGGACGGGTGGACGGACGACGCGGGGGGCCGGGCCTCGTGGGCCGAGACGGTGGACGGCGACCGCGTCCTCAGGCTCGAAGGCGACGGGCAGTTCCGCACGGTCTACCAGGAGGGGCCGGTGCCGGCGGGGGTCTCCGAGCTCTACGTGTCGGCCATGGTTGCGTTGGAGGGCTTCGAACGGGGTCCGAACCCGTGGGACAACGTGCGGGTGGCCCTCGTGTTCTACGACGCGGCCGGCGAGTCGCTCACCTACCCGATGGGCATCGGCCTGGACGCCGACACGCACTGGCGCAAGGCGGATGCGATGGTGGAGGTGCCCGAGGGGGCGGCCGTTGCGCGCCTGGTGGTCATGATGCACCAGGCCCGGGGCACGCTTCGGGTGGACGACGTTGCGGTCGAGGACGCCATGGCCGGCGAGTCGGCCGTGGACACCGCCGGCTGGATCGCCTACGGCCCCGACACGCTGACGACTGAGGGGACGATGGCGGACATGAGCCGCCTCAACGAGAAGCCGGCCGGCCTGCACGGTTTCCTGAAGGCGCGCGGCGACCGGTTCTGGTTCGAGGACGGCGCGGGGCCGTTCCGCTTCTGGGGGGCGGCGATGCACGGGGGCGCCGTCTTCCCCGAGAAGGAGGAGGCCGAGCGGACGGCGCGGCGGCTGGCTGCGATGGGCGTCAACTGCCTGCGGCTGCACCATCTGGACAACGCCTGGGAGCCGGAGCGGAGCCTCATAGACTACTCCGCCCGCACCCCGGGCGGCCTGCCCACCAGCCGCGTCATCAACACCGACATGCTGGACCGTCTCCACTACTTCATGGCGCAGTGCAAGGCGGCGGGCATCTACATCTACCTGGACCTGATCACGGCGCGGCAGTTCCAGGCGGGCGACGGCTGCCCGATCTATCGCCCGGGGGACCGGGGCATGGACGGCAAGGGCGTCATTGCGCATCCGGCCGTGCGGGAGCTGGTCTGGGAGTTCAACCGGCGCCTGCTCACTACGGTTAACCCCTACACGGGCCTGGCGCCGGTCGAAGAGCCTGCCATCATCCTGAGCGAGGTCATCAATGAGGACGAGCTGGCCCTGGAGCGGGCGGCCGCACGGGACGAGGGCCCCTACGGGGAGTACTACCATGGGCTCTTCAACGACTGGCTGCGGCGGCGCTATGGCTCCCCGTTGGACATGCTGGTGGCCTGGCAGGTCCCCGGCGAAGAGTCGCCCCTGCTGGACGGCGAGGACCCGGCCGACGTGGCGCTTGCCCACAGCTACAACCTGGCCGCCTGGAGCCACGTGCAATACCAGCGCTACCGGCCCGGCAGCGAGGAGCGCCGTTTCATGCGCCGCGATCAGGACAGGCTGCGGTTCTGGGACCACGTGCAGCGCCAGGCGTGGGGCGAGATCGTCGGCCACGCCCGCAGCTTCGGTTACCAGGTGCCGATGACGGGCAGCAACATGCCCAACGAGCAGCTGCACGCCCGCCTGGCCAACCTGCAACTGGGGCGCTGGCTGGACGACCATTCCTATTTCAACCCCGAAGGGTGGATCGCCTGGAAGAACGAGCCGGTGCGCAACGTGAACGAGCTGACCGTGCCGCCCGCTTCGCTCGGGCTCAAGGCGATGCTCGCGCCGGCCGACTTCCCGTTCACGCTGAGCGAGTGGAACACCTCGAACGACGTTGACACCTGCTACGTGCACGTGCCGCACTACGCGTTCCGGATGGCCTTCCACGGCTGGTCGGGCGGGAACCACTTCTGCTACTGCGGCGGCGGACCGCCCGAGCGCTCCGGTCCGATCGACGTGGAGCAGCACGTCGGCCTGATGGGGCAGTGGCCCGTGGCCGCGCTCATGTTCCGCAGGGGCGACCTGCGCATGGGCCCCAGGAAGGTCATCGAGTTCCCGGTCGAGCGCATCTTCGACTTCGACTTTCACAGCCGGGGGCCGGGCGGGCCGATGCCCTGGGCCGGCGTGGACGGGCGGCTCAGCGTGGTGGAGAACATCAGGACGCGCTTCGTGAACCGGCCCGGCGCGCCGATCAGGATGCCACTGCTCAACACGCGCCTGGTGGACGACGAAGGGCAGACGCTGGTCACCAGCACGGGGGAGGCCTTTTGGGACTACGGCCGGGGCGCGCTGTTCATCAAGACGCCCCGGACCGTATGGGCGGCCGGGGAGTACGGGCCGGCCGTGGAGCAGCTAGGACCGGTGACGATCGCCCTGGAGTCGCCGGGCGCCTCCGTGGCGGTCGTCAGCCTGGACGACAGCCGGCGTGTAGAGGACGCCGACCGGCTGCTCATCATGGCCGTGGCGCGCTCCTATGCGACGGGGGCCGTCTACAACCGGCGGCGTACCTATGTGAAGGAGCACGGCCGCGCGCCGCTGCTGGGCGAACCCGTCCGGGCGGAAGTGCACATCCAGGTGCCGGGCGCGCAGTCGGCCCGCGTGGTCGCCTACGCGCCCGACGGGACGGAGGCCGGCGTGCCGCCGCACCGGCTCGAGGACGACGTCCTGACCGTCATGCTCGGGCAGGGGCCGGCGCGGGGCTTCTACTACGGCGTCGAGCTACAGAGATGACCCCGGCTGACGGCGAGGCGCCGCGCCGATTGCCTCGTACATGGCGAGGATGTTCTCGAGCGGCACGTCGGGGTTGATCGTGTTGGAGGTGAACACGACCAGAGACGCCCTGCCGCGACAGACCTCGACGGCGTGGCGGACCCTCCGCTCGATCTCCTGCGGCGTGCAGAACGGCAGCTCGGTCGTCACGGCGAGCGGCCCGAAGACGAGCAGCGGCTCGCCGTCGCGCGTGCGTCTCTCCACGATCATCTCCAGCGTCATGCCGCATTCGGGCTGGAATCCCTGAAAGCCCTGCACGCCCGCCTCGATGAGCATGTCCGTCATCAGCCGCACGTCGCCGTCGGAGTGCCAGACCGGGCGGCATCCGACCCTCCGCAGCGGCTCCAGCCCGTAGGCGAGCTGCGGGGCGTAATGCTCCTCCAGGAAGGCGGGCGAGAGCATCGGGCCCCGCTGCGTGCAGATGTCCTCCCCGAGCAGGACGGCCTTCGGGAACAGGCCTTCCTCCACGGCCCGCGCGACCAGGCGGCTGCGGCAGTGCCCCCAGGCCCCGCCGACCTCCATCAGCTTGCGCGCACGCTCGGGGTAGAGCCCCACAATGCAGAAGAAGTTCTCGTAGCCGAGTTCGGAGTACCACGTCACCTTGGCGCCGGCCCCCCACTGGGCCGGTATCCAGACCATCTCCCGGCAGAGGCCCTGCATGGCGAGCAGCTCGTCGCGGAACGCGGCGTACTCGGCCTCGAACGCGAAACCGGCCTCGCACTCCTCGGCCGAGGGCAGCGCGTCCACCCACGCCACGGCCTGCTGGAGTGTCATGCCCGTGTCCGCCCGGCTGTAGCTCTCCTGGTCAACGCAGCGGTAATCCTCGCGTCCGCGCGGCACGAACACGCTGATCAGGCCGTCGCTGCCCAGGCGGCGGTATGCCTCGACGGACACCGCCACGGGGTCGGCCCAGTAGGTCTCCTCATTGGCGCCCGCGAGGGCCATAATGTGTTCGGGGCAGGCGATCCAGCCGCCGAGGATGGGCGTGCGGTCCGGCTCCTGGAGGGCGAAGGCGGCTTCCAGGCGCTCGCGCTGACTCATCATCGTCGCTTCCCCCCACAGGCGTTCGGACGGCCGCAGAGCTTACAGGGCCGCCGCGTCCCGCGCAAGGCAGGCGACGCTTGCGGCCAGGGCAATGACCGATTATGGTGCCGCTCCGGAATCCCGTCGCCGACCTTCGAGGAGGCCTGCCGCCGTGACGCATCCCTCTGCCGACGCGCATGCATCGCCGCACGAGATACTGCTGAAGTCGGACTGGCGCATCCGTTCGTCGGCCGGTCTGACGGACGGCGGCGCCGTCATCTCCACCCCCGACTGTGACCTGGACGGGTGGCTGCCCACCGGCGTCCCGAGCACCGTGCTGGCCGCCCTGGTGAGCAACGGCGTCTACGCCGACCTCTACCTCGGCCGCAACCTGGAGCAGGTCCCCACGGAGCCGTTCGCGGAGCCGTGGTGGTACCGCACCGAGTTCACCCTTGAGCCCGACGGCCGGCTCACGCACGCCCGGCTTGGCTTCGACGGCGTCAACTACCGGGCCAACGTGTGGTTGAACGGGCGGCAGGTGGCGACGGCCCATGAGGTCTTCGGCGCCTTCCGGCGCTTCGAACTGGACCTCACCGAGAGCCTGCGGGCCGGCGCCAACGTGCTGGCAGTGGAGGTCTTCCCGCCGCAGCGGGGGGAGTTCACGATCGGGTTCGTTGACTGGAACCCCGCCCCGCCCGACGGCAACATGGGCATCTGGCGCGAGGTGCGGCTGCTGCGCAGCGGGCCGGTCTCCATCGCCGACCCGTTCGTGCGGAGCAAGGTGGACCTGGAGACGCTCGCCGACGCGGAGCTGACGGTCGGCGCGGAACTGGTCAACCAGAGCGACGGAACGGTCTCGGGGGTGCTGGAAGGGGAGATCGAAGGCCGACGCTTCAGCCGGGAGGTGGCGCTCGAAGCGGGCGAGTGCAGGGACGTGCGGCTCGGGCCCGCAGACTGCGAGCCGCTCCGCATCAGCCCGGCCCGTCTCTGGTGGCCGCACCAGATGGGGGAGCCGAACCTCTACGATCTGAAGCTCCGCTTCCGGATCGGCGGGGCGGTGTCGGACGAGAAGACGGTCCGGTTCGGCATCCGCGAGGTGGCCGACTACTGGACCGACGAGGGCTACCGCGGCTACGCCGTCAACGGCCGCAAGGTGCTGATACTCGGCGGCGGCTGGGTGGACGACCTGCTGCTGGCCGACGACGACGACCGCCTCGAGGCGCAGGTCAGGTACGTGAAGCACATGAACCTGAACACGATCCGCTTGGAGGGCTTCTGGGGGAGCAGCCAGCGCCTCTATGACCTGTGCGACGAGCACGGCCTGCTGCTGATGGCGGGGTGGAGCTGCCAGTGGGAGTGGGAGAACTACGCGGGCAAGCCGGACGACGAGTTCGGCTGCATCAAGAGCGAGGAGGACATGGCCCTCATCGCCCGCTCCTTCCGCGACCAGGTCGTCTATCTGCGCAACCATCCGAGCATCTTCGTCTGGCTGGTCGGCAGCGACAAGCTGCCCCGGCCGGCGCTGGAGAGGGAATACGCCGACATCCTGGCCGCGTGCGACCCCGGCCGACCGTGCCTGGGCGCGGCCAAGATGCTGAAGAGCGAGGTGAGCGGCAGCACCGGCGTGAAGATGACCGGGCCTTACGCCTACGTGCCGCCCGTCTACTGGTATGCGGAGGAGGCGCCGGGCGGGGCGTTGGGCTTCAACACGGAGACCGGTCCCGGCGCCCAGCCCCCGCCCCTGGCGGGCCTGAAGAAGATGATCCCGCCCGAGCACCTCTGGCCGCCCGATGACGTCTGGGACTACCACTGCGCGCGGGGCGAGTTCGGCTCGATCGGGCGCTACCACGGGGCCATGAGCCGGCGCTACGGCGAGCCCGGGGGCGTCGAGGAGTTCTGCCGCATGGCCCAGATCGCCAGCTACGAGGCGATGCGGCCCATGTTCGAGGCGTTCCGCGCCCGCAAGCACCGGGCCACCGGCGTCATCCAATGGATGCTCAACGCGGCCTGGCCGAAGCTCTACTGGCAGCTCTACGACTACTACCTGATGCCGAACGGCGCCTTCTACGGAGCCCGGAAGGCATGCGAGCCCGTCCACGTCCTCTACGACTACGCCGGCGGCGACGTCTGCGTGGCCAACGGGACGCTGGCGCCCATCGAGGGGCTCGACGTGCAGCTGCGTGTCGTGGACCTGGGCGGGCAGGAGGTCCTCGGCGAGGAGGCGCAAGTCAACGCCCCCGCGAACGCGTCAGTGCCCGTCCTGCGTGTGCCCGAAGTGCAGGGGCTGGACTCGGGCCATTTCCTGCGCCTGACGCTGACGGACGCGGCTGGCGTGCAGGTGAGCGACAACGTCTACTGGCTCTCGGGGAAGATGGACGTGATGGACTTCGAGGGCACGAAGTGGTTCGTCACGCCCATCAGGGAGCACGCCGACCTGACGGGGCTCCGTCGTCTGCCGCCGGCCCGGCTCGACGTGGCGCAGGCCTGGCAGGAGCGCGGCGGCGAGCGGGCGGTGGGGGTGACCCTGAGCAACCCCGGGGACGTCGTGGCCTTCGGCGTCGAGCTGTCCGTGGTGAGGGAGCAGAGCGGCGAGCCGGTGCTGCCGATCTTCTGGGACGACAACTACCTCACGCTGTTCCCCGGGGAGAGCCGGCAGGTGACAGCCCGGTTCGCGGAGCGGGACCTGCACGGAGATGAGCCGCTGCTCCGCGTCGAGGGCTGGAACGTGAAGACCGGTTGAGGAACCCGGCGTTCCTTCCGCTGGCGGCTATGGCCGGCCCGCCGGGTCAAAGGCGCGCCGTTACCTTGACCGGCGGCGGGCGTTGGCGGACAATCCCGTACTCCCGACGCCCACCCAATGCAGGAGGAGAAGATGAACGGCCGCCGCGCGCTCGCGTGCATGCTGCTTGTCGCCGTGCTGACGGGCTGCCAGTGGCTCTGCCCCCAGGATTCCTCGACGGCCCGGTTCGTCCCCGGGCCGGCGGGGCCCGCAGTGCCCTGGACGGATAGGGGCTTCGCTGACGACCCCGACGACTTCCAG
>LJUE01000074.1 GCA_001303885.1 Planctomycetes bacterium SM23_32
AGGCCCGGCCGCCGAACCGGGCGACGCGCTCCAGGCTCGGCTCGGGGGCGCCCAGCTCGGGGCAGGTCTGGCCGAACCACTGGAGCGTGCCGCCCTCGTCCCAGAACTCCAGCAGCGTGCGGGCCATGTGGAAGTCGGCCCGGGCAATAACCGTGTTCACCCCCAGCGTCTCCGCCCCGTGCAGCACCGCCTTGATGCGCGCGCAGGTGTAGTAGTGGATCATCTCGCTGTCGCGCTGGCGGCCCTGGTGGGAGAAGCCGCTGAACGGGTTGCTCCCCAGTATGAAGCGACTCACCTGTCGGCCGCCGATCTTCACAGTGTCCATTGCAGGTCTCGGAATGCGGAATGCCGGCTGCCTTGCGCCGGGGGCGTTACGGCTTCTTTCGCCTGGCCGTCTTGATCGAAGCAACCGTCATGGCAACGGTCTCGCCCGCCTCCTGCACGAGGCCCTTCACCTCGTCGCCGGGCACCAGCCCAGCGTCAAGCAGCAACACCCTCCAGTATACCGCCTGGTCTGCCCCCTCTTCCACAGCGCCCGCTCCGCGCCCGTCACATGTTGTCCGCGATGGCCCGCGCGAACTCGGAGCACCTGACCAGCGTGGCCCCGTCCATCTGCCGTTCCAGATCGTAGGTGACGGTCTTCTGTGCGACCGCGCCCTCCAGCCCCTTCAGGATCAGGTCCGCCGCCTCGCCCCATCCCATGTAGTCCAGCATCATGCGGGCGCTCAGGACCAGGCTGCTGGGGTTCACCTTGTCCTGGCCGGCATACTTGGGCGCCGTCCCGTGGGTGGCCTCGAACAGGGCGATGCCGTCGCCGATGTTGGCCCCCGGGGCGATGCCGATGCCCCCGACCTGCGCCGCCAGCGCATCGGAGATGTAGTCGCCGTTCAGGTTCGGCGTCACGATGACGTCGTACTCGTCGGGCCGCAGCAGCACCTGCTGGAACATGGCGTCGGCGATCCGGTCCTTAACGAGGATGCGGCCGGCCGGCAGGTCGCCGCCGAACTCCTCGTGGAGCCGCGTCTCGGTGAGCGTGAGGGCGGGGAACTCCGCGCGCGCCAGCTCGTAGCCCCAGTCCCTGAACGCGCCCTCGGTGAACTTCATGATGTTCCCCTTGTGCATCAGCGTCACGCTGCGCCGCCCGTGCTCGCGGGCATACTGAAGGGCCATGCGCATCAAGCGCTGCGTGCCGAACCGGCTGATCGGCTTGATGCCGATGCCGGAGCCCTCCCTCACCGGGCTGCCCAGCTCGTCGGCCAGGAAGGCGGCCAGCTTCCCGGCCTCCGGCGAGCCGGCGGCGAACTCGATGCCCGCGTAGACGTCCTCCGTGTTCTCGCGGAAGACAACGACGTCCAGCTTCTCGGGCTCCTTGACGGGGCAGGGCACGCCGGGCACCCAGAAGACCGGCCGCACGCAGGCGTAGAGGTCCAGCGTCTGGCGCAGCGTCACGTTGGCACTGCGGAACCCGCCCCCGACGGGCGTGGTCAGCGGCCCCTTGATGGCCACCCGGAAGCGGCGTATCGCCTCGAACGTCTCCTCGGGGATCCACTCGTCAAACAGCTCGATGGACCGCTCGCCGGCGTAGACCTGCGTCCAGCAGACCCGGCGGTCCGTGCCGTAGGCCTTCTGGACCGCCGCGTCGGCCACCAGCCGCGTGGCGCGCCAGATGTCCGGCCCGATGCCGTCCCCCTCGACGAAGGGCACGATGGGGAGGTCAGGCACCTGGAGTCGGCCGTCGGCGAACTCGATGCGTTCCCCCTGGGCCGGGATGACGGGCTCTTTCGCGGGTTTTGCCACCAGCGGTCTCCTTGCTCGTCGCGCCGAGGCCCTTCAAGCGGGAGCCCTCATCCGCCCAGCAGGTTCAGCCGGCCCCCGGCGAGCACGATCTCCTGCTCGCGTTCGCTCAGTTCGATGCCGACGTCGAAGTCGAAGCCGGCCGTTTCGTCGCTCACCGTCAGACTCCCCTGCCGCACGCCCGCCCGCACGTCCCCGATGGAAAGGACGTCGCCGCCGCCCACGCGGTCGCAGTCGGCCGGATCAGCAAAGACGAGCGGCAGGATGCCGAAGTTGATCAGGTTGGCCCGATGGATGCGGGCGAAGCTCCGGGCGATGACGGCCTTCAGGCCCAGGTGCATGGGCGCCAGCGCGGCGTGCTCGCGGCTGGACCCCTGTCCGTAGTTCTCGCCGGCCACGACGAAGCCCCCGCCGGCCTCGCGCGCGCGCCGGGCGAAGTAAGGGTCAACGCGCTCGAAGACGAACTCGCTGAGGGCCGGGATGTTCGAGCGCAGGGGCAGTGTCCTGGCCCCGGCCGGCATGATGTGGTCGGTCGTGACGTTGTCGCCCAGCTTCAGCAGCACTTCGCCGGCCAGCGCGTCGGCGAGCGGCTCGGAAGGCGGTATCGGCTTGATGTTGGGGCCGCGGATCACCTCCACCTGCGAGCCGTCCGCGGGCGGGAAGACGAGACCGGCGTCATCCACCTCATAACGTTCCGGTTCGAACGCCGCCGGCGGGTCGCCGAGCGTGCAAGGGTCGGCGATGCAGCCGGCCAGCGCCGAGGCGACGGCGGTCGGCGGACTGCACAGGTAGCAGCGAGCGTCCGGCGTGCCCGTGCGACCCTCGAAGTTGCGGTTGAAGGTGCGCAGCGTCACCCCGCCACTCGGCGGCGCCTGACCCATCCCGATGCACGGCCCACAGGCCACCTCGAGCACGCGGGCCCCGGCGCGGACCATCGCAGCCAGGCCGCTGCGCGCGGCCGTCATCTCCAGCACCTGCCGCGAGCCGGGCGACACCGCCAGGCTCACCCGCGGATGCACCGCCTTGCCCTCCAGCAGCGCGGCCGTCAGCGCCAGGTCGCGGAACGAGGAGTTGGTGCAACTGCCGATGCAGACCTGGTCCACTGGCAGGCCGGCCACCGCGCCGACCGGCACCACGTCATCCGGGCTGTGCGGCCGGGCCACGAGGGGCTCCACCGCCGCCAGGTCGAGCTCGACGACCTCGTCGTACTCCGCGCCGTCGTCGGCGGCCAGGGGGCGGAAGTCGCCGGGGCGGCCCTGGGCGCGCAGCCAAGCTTCGGTCACCCCGTCGGAGGGGAAGACGCTGGTCGTCGCGCCCAGCTCGGCGCCCATGTTGGCGATGGTGGCGCGCTCGGGCACGCTGAGAGTGGCCACGCCCGGGCCGGCGTATTCGAAGAGCTTCCCCACGCCGCCCCTGACGCTCAGGCGTCGCAGCAGCTCCAGGATCACGTCTTTCGCCGTGACCCACGGCCCCAGTTCGCCCGTCAGCTCCACCTTCACCACGGACGGCGCGGTCAGGTAGAACGGCATGCCCGCCATGGCACAGGCCACGTCCTGGCCGCCGACGCCGACGGCCAGCATGCCGAGCCCCCCGCAGGTGGGCGTATGGCTGTCGCTGCCCAGCAGCGTCTTGCCTGGCACACCGAAACGCTCCAGGTGCACCTGGTGGCAGATGCCGTTGCCCGGCCTGCTGAAGACTATACCGTAGCGGGCGGCCACGGACTGGAGGTAGCGGTGGTCGTCGGCGTTCTCAGGCCCCGACTGGAGCGTGTTATGGTCCACGTAGCTGACCGAGATGTCGGTCCTGACGCGGTCCACGCCCATGGTTTCGAACTGGAGGTAGGCGGCCGTGCCCGTGGCGTCCTGGGTCAGCGTCTGGTCCACGTGGAGTGCGATGGTGACGCCGGGCTCCGGCTCGCCCTCGACCAGGTGGTCCTTGATGATCTTCCAGGCCAAGCCGTCGGGCATGGGGGAAGCTCCGGGAGGCAGAGGGGAGGCCGCACGGGCCGGAGGCGGCCCCGTACGGTCCACGTTACCCCACTGCTGGCGGCTTTTCAAGGAGCCGCGCCTCTTGCGAAGGGGCGGCGCAGAAGCTAACCTGTAGGCTTTGCGGCCCGCTTCAGTCCCCTTGCCCCGATAGGTGCGCGACGGGCCCATGCTGACCGACAACATCCTGGACCTGATCGGCAACACGCCGCTGCTGCGGCTCGGCGCGGAGAACGTCTACGCCAAGGCCGAGTTCCTTAACCCGGGCGGCAGCATCAAGGACCGCGTGGCGCTGGCCATGCTCGAGGGGGCCGAGCGCGACGGCAAGCTGCGGACCGACTCCATCATCATGGAGCCGACCTCCGGCAACACGGGCATCGGCGTGGCGCTGGTCGGGCGGCTGAAGGGCTACCGGGTGCGCATCGTCATGCCCGAGGGGATGAGCGAGGAGCGCAAGAAGCTCATCCGTGCGCTCGGGGCGGAGCTGATCCTGACCCCCGACGAGCAGGGCATTGCGGGCGCCGTGGAGCGCGTGCGGCGGATGGCCGCCGAGGACCCGCGCGTCTACGTGCCGCAGCAGTTCGAGAACCCCGACAACCCCCGTGTGCACTACGAGGAGACGGCGCACGAGCTGTGGCGGCAGATGGGCGGCGACATCGCCTGCTTCGTGGCCGGCGTCGGCAGCGGGGGCACGCTCCAGGGCGTCGGCAAGTTCCTCAAGGAGCACAAGCCCGACGCCCGCATCGTGGCCGTCGAGCCGAAGAACGTCTCTGCCCTGCTGGGCCACGAGCCGGGGCTCCACCAGATCCAGGGCATCGGCGACGGGTTCGTCCCCGCCATCCTCGACGTGTCGCTGGTGGACGAAGTGGTGGAGGTGAGCGACGAGGACGCCATCGAGACGACACGGCAGCTCGGCCGGGACCACGGATTGCTGGTGGGCATCTCTTCGGGTGCCAACGTCTGGGCCGCCCGCCGGCTCGCCGAGCGCACCGACGGCCCGGTGGCCACCGTCCTGCCCGACCGGGCCGAACGCTACTTCAGCACCGCCCTGCTCTGAAGGCCGACGCCATACGTCCGCGACCTGCCGGCGCGGGCCGGGGACAGCGGCCTCACCGCGGTCTACTCCCTGGCAAGCAGAGCCGAACAGGACGACGTCCGTCAGGAAAGCGGCGCCGCGGCGGGGCCGACAGCGTGCAGTCAGCGGCGGCTGAGCCCCAGTTCGCCGATCACTTCGCCAACCGACAGGTAGGTCTGGAGCGCGAACACGAACATGCCGAGCTTGCGCGGGTCGGGCTGCCCCGACGCGTCCAGCTTGTCTGAGTCCACGTGCTGGACCAGCACCTCGCCCAGGAACAGGTTGTGGTCCCCGACCTCCTGCTCGCTGAGCACCCGGCACTCCAGGTTGACGGGGCACTCGGCGATCAGGGGCGGGGCCACCTCGTCGGCCGGCAGCGGGGTGAAGCCGAACCGCTCGAACTTCTCGCAGTCGCGCCCGCTCACCATGCCGATGCCGTCCACTTTCTCCAGCAGGTCGGCCGTCGGCAGGTTGACGGTGAACTCGCCCCGCGCGCGGATCAGCCCGTGGGAGTAGGTGGCCGTGCGGATGGCGATGCCCACGATGACGGGCCGGCGGATGCTGACGTTGAAGCACTCGCCCAGCGTGACGATGTTCGGCCTGCCATCGGCGTCAACGGAGGTGATGAGGGCGGCCGGAGACGGGTAGACCGGCCGCAGGGGCGCGATCCGGGTCTTCGTCGCCATGTGGGCTCGCCTCCGGGAACCGCCCGGGACGCGGGCGGGAAGCTCAGTGCAGGCCGGTGGAGCCGAAGCCGCCGAGGTGGCGTTCCGTGCGGTCCAGTTCCTCGACCTCGACCAGCTCGGCCTGGTGCACGCGGCAGATGACCATCTGGGCGACGCGCATGCCCCGCTTGACGACAAAGGGCTCCTCGCCGAAGTTGGCCAGGATCACGCCGACCTCGTTGCGGTAGTCGCTGTCCACGGTGCCGGGGGCGTTGAGCACGCCGAGGCGGTGCCGGAGTGCAAGCCCGCTGCGGGGGCGCACCTGGGCCTCGTAGCCGCGGGGCACGGCGATGTGCAGGCCGGTCGGCACGAGGCTGACCTGGCCCGGCTCGATGACCAGCTCGCCGTCCACGGCCGCGTGCAGGTCCATCCCGCTGGCGCCGTCGCTCTGGTAGCAGGGCAGCGGCAGGTCCCGGCAGCCTGCCTTGCGCCTCACCAGCACGCGCACAGGCCTGTCTTCACACGACTCGCGCGTCGCGCCCACCGTGCGCCGCCCCCCGATCGTGCCTGAAAGCAGACACGGCACCTACCCTCCCGCCAGGGCATGAATGGCCTGGACGATCAGCTCGACCGGCGCCAGGTGGCCCATCCCCATCCGCCCGCTGGCCAGCCTGCCCTCGACCGGCTCGACAAAGGTGACCTGCGGCAGGCCGCGCAGGTAGTCGCAGTTGCGCCGCACCGGCGCGGCGGCCCACATGCGGTCGTTCATGGCCGGAGCCAAGAGCTTCGGGCAGTCGCAGGCCATCCACGTGCAGCTCAGTATCTCGTCGGCGATCCCGTTGGCCGCCTTGCCGATGAAGTTGGCCGTGGCCGGCGCCACCGCGAGCACGCCGCCCGGCCCCCCGGGGCCGGCCGCCACCCACTCCGCCAGCTCGATGTGCTGGAGGCCGGTCTGCCGCTCGTCGGGGAACATCTCCGTGACGACCGGCCGGCCCGAAAGCGAGCGGAACGTAGTAGCGCTCACCAGCCGCTGCGCGTTGGGCGTCATGACCACCTGCACGGGGTGGCCGCGCGCCGTCAGGCCACGCAGTATCGAAGCGGCCTTGTAGGCGGCGATGCTGCCGGTGACGCCCAGTATGACGTTGCGCCCCGCCGGCTCGGCGCTCATCTTCGGGCTCCTTCCGTGCTGCGAGGGGCCGGGGGCTACGGCTCGGCGGCCTCCTGCTCCTCCAATGCCTTCTGGGCCTCGACCTCGTCGGGCAGGAGCAGCTCCACCTTGCCCTGCTCGATCTCGTCGAGGATGTAGTTGAACAGCTCGTCGAAGTTGCGCACGCTGGGCATGAAGGCACGCCCGCCCACGTAGTAGTCGCGTGCCTGCTTCTGGATCAGTGTGGTCAGCTTGAACCGGCCGCCGACCAGCCGACTCAGCTCCTCGACGCGTCCCTCTTCGCTTCGCTTCATGCAGTGCTCCTCGCACTTCAGGAGTCCGGGGCCCGGGTCGGATACCGGCGCGACATGATGCGGGCTATCTCCCGGACAGCCCCGTCCAGGTCGTCGTTCACCACGCGGCAGTCGTACTCCTCGGCGTAGGCGTATTCCTCCCGCGCCCTCGCCAGCCGCTGTTCGATGCTGACCGTGTCGTCGCGCCGCCTCGCGCGCAGCCGCCTCCTGAGCTCCTCCTCGGAGGGCGGCTCGATGAAGACCAACGTCGCCTCAGGCCACCTGCGCTTGATCTGGATGCCGCCCTCCACGTCAATCGTCAGTATCACCGGCAGTCCCGAGGCGGCCGCTTCGTTGACCGACGCCAGCGGCGTCCCGTAGCGATGGCCCACGTACTGCGTGTACTCGACCAGCCGGTCCTCGTCCATCCACCGGCTGAACTCCTCCTCGTCCACGAACACGTAATCGCGCCCGTGCTGCTCGCCCTCCCTGGGGGGCCGGGTGGTGGCCGTCACCGCCCTGACCGCCAGCTCCCGGCGGCACAGCTCCTCGGCCAGCGTGTTCTTGCCGACGCCGCTCGGCCCGGACAGCACGAAGAGCTGCCGGGGGTCGGCCACTGGCTCGGTCGTCGTGGCGTCATCCATAGGGGACAGCGGCCGGCCGGGCCGGCCGCCTACTCCACGTTGCGGACCTGCTCGCGCAGCCGGTCAATCTCGCTCTTCAGCTCCACGGCATCCCTCACCGGAGGGCCCGAGGCCATCTTGGCGGCCATCGTGTTCGCTTCGCGCAGCATCTCCTGGCCCAGGAACTCCATCTTGCGCCCCACGGGCCCCTCGGCCGTCAGGGCCTCGCCGAACTGCGCCAGGTGGCTGCGAAGGCGCACCACCTCCTCGCTGACGTCCGAACGGTCGGCAAACAGCGCCACCTCGCGCGCCAGGGACTCCTCGTTCACCGGCACGCCGGCGCCGTCCAGGAGCCTCTCGACCCGCTGGCGGAGCCTGTCACGGTAGGCCGCCACCAGCCCCTGCTGCGCCGCCTCGATGCGGGCCGTCAGGGACTCGATGGCCTCGCAGGAGCCGGCAAGCTGGGCCTCCAGGTTGGCCCCCTCGGTGCGGCGCATCTGCGCCAGTGCGTCCAGGGCCGCCCCGCAGGCCTCCAGCACGCCGGGCCAGAGCCGCTCCCGCAGGTCCTCATCCGTGGTCATGTCCTTGACGGCGCCGGGCAGCCTGAGCACCGAGGCCAGGTCAACCTGGAAGGGGAGCCCCTCGGCCTCCGCCACCTCCCGCAGCGCCGCCGCGTAGCTGCGCACCTGCTCGCGGTCCACCAGCGCGCCCGCCCCTCCCTCGGCGGTCCGGCAGGTCACCTCCACGTAGACGTGGCCGCGATGCAGGCGCTCCTCGACCAGCTTCTGAACCTCGAACTGCCTGGCCTGGAAGGCGTCGGGCAGGCGCAGGGCGAGCCGCAGGTCCTTGTGGTTCACCGAGCGCGCCTCGGCAACAACGGTCCATCCCTCGCGCTGCGCCTCGGCCGCGCCGAAGCCCGTCATGCTGCTGATCATGGCTCGGCCGCCTCTTCGGGCTCGCGGGTGGCGCCCTCGGCGGCCGGCAGGGCCGGCGCCTCCGCCGCAGGCACTCCGGCCGGCGCCCCTGCCTCCGGGGAGTATGAGCGCCAGCATCACGCCGGTGGCCTTGGCAATGGGCGTGGCGGAGTGCGTGCCAAGCAGCGAGTCGCCGCCCAGGCCGCCCAGCGAAGTGGCCAGGCCGCCGCCCCGCCCGCTCTGGAGGAGGATGGCCAGCACGGCCAGCACGCTGACCGCCAGCGCGTAGGCCACCAGCGCCCCCGTCCAGCCGAGCACGTAGAACAGCAGCGCCGCCGCAAAGAACACGCCGACGAAGGCGCCTTTCTTCAGTTGCTTCCGCAGCTCTTCGGGTTGCATGGCCACCTCATCTTCAGCCGTTCGCCTCAGCCCTGCGCGTCGCAGGCGGCCCGGATGATGCCGCCGAAGGCATCGGCCTTCAGGCTGGCCCCGCCCACCAGCGCGCCGTCCACGTTGGGCATGCCCATCAGCTCGGCGGCGTTCTCGGGCTTGACGCTGCCGCCGTACTGGATGATGGCCGCCTCGGCGACCTCGCCATCGTAGACCTCGCCCAGCAGGGCGCGCAGCGTCACGTGCACCTCCTCCGCCTGCTCCGGCGTGGCGTTGCGGCCCGTGCCGATGGCCCAGACCGGCTCGTAGGCGATGGTGACCCTGGACATCTGCTCGGCGCTCACCCCTTCCAGGCCCGCGCGCAGCTGGCCGGAGACGACGGCGACGGTCCGCTCAGCCTCCCTCTCCTCCAGCGTCTCGCCCACGCACAGGATCGGCTCGAGGCCAACGTCGAGGGCTTTGAGGACCTTGGCGTTGACGAAGTCATCCGTCTCGCCGATGACGTGCCGGCGCTCGGAGTGGCCCAGGATCACGTAGCGGCACCCCACGTCCAGCAGCATCAGCCCGGCCACCTCGCCGGTGAAGGCGCCCTCGGACTCGGGGTACATGTTCTGGGCGCCCACGCCGATGGCGCTCCCCGAGAGGACCTCCGCCACGCTGCTCAGGTAGACGAAGGGCGGGCAGACGGCCAGGCGCACCTCATCCAGGCCGCCGAACTCGTGCTTGAGCGCCTTGGCCAGCTCCACGCTCTGCTGGCCGTTCAGGTTCATCTTCCAGTTGCCCGCCACAAAAAGCTCTCTCATGGCCAATCGTCTCGCAGTCTGAAGCCGGTCGGTGTAGGGGCCCGCCGTCAGTCGGCGCAGCGGGGGAAGGCGCCGAGCACCTTGAAGGAGACGCACTGGGCCTTCATCTCCTCAAGCGCCTGCCGCGTCCCCCCATCCTCGGGATGCCCCACGAAGTCAATGAAGAAGTAGTACTGCCAGGGCTCGCTGGGCGATGGGAACGACTCGATCTTGGTCATGTTGATGCTGTGTTCCTTGAACGGGCCCAGCAGATCGTGCAGGGCGCCGACCTCGTCGCGCGTGCTGCACAGGATGGCGGTCTTGTCGTCGCCCGTGGCGCCGCTGACGTGGTCGCCGAGCACGAAGAAGCGCGTCACGTTGTGGGCGTAGTCCTCGATGCGGTCGAAGAGCACGCGCAGGCCGTGCACGGCGGCCAGGCTCGAGTTGCCGATGGCGGCCGCCTTCGGCTCGGCGGCGGCCCGTTCGGCGGCGGCGCTGGTGCTCGAGACCGTCTGGAGCTGTGCGCCCGGCACGTGCTCCTGGAGCCACCGCCGCGTCTGTCGCAGCACCTCGCCCCGGCTGTAGATCGTCTCGATCGCCTCCAGGCGGCAGTTGGCCATCAGGGCGTGATGTATCTCCAGCACGATCTCGGCCAGCGGGCTGTCAAGGAACCTGGCCAGCGTCTCCTGGATGCCGCCGCCGGTGGAGTTCTCCACCGGCACCACGCCGTAGTCGGCCCGCCCGCGTTCCACTTCGTCGAAGACCTCGTCCATCGTGCTGACGGGCACGAAGCTGACCGTGTCGCCGAAGTTCATGCGCGCCGCCACGTGCGTGAACGTGCCCTCCGGCCCCAGATAAGCCACCTTCAGCGGCTTCTCCAGCGCCAGGCAGCCGCTCATGATCTCCCGGTAGACGGCCCTCAGGCAGTCGTCCGAGAGGGGGCCCTCGTTCAGCTGGGCCACGTTGTCGTAGACGGCCTGCTGGCGGGCGGGCACGTAGAGGGCCTCGTTGTCCTTCTGCTTCAGCTTACCGATCCGGCAGGCAAGCCGGGCCCGCTCGTTGATCAGACGGACTATCTGCGCGTCCAACTCGTCCACTTTCCTGCGCAGGTCGTCCAGTTCCATAGCGACAGTCTCAGCGCAGAGAAGGAGGGAAGACGGACGGAGACGAGCCCCGGGGCATTTCAGGTACATAGTCCGCCCGTCTCAGGCTATCCCATCGCCGCCCCCTTGTCAACCGAAAACGCCGCTCCTGCTCGGCCGTCGCGCGATTTCGCGCGGCGGGTGGCACCATTGTGTTGACGCCGACGCCCTGGCCCCCTATCATACCACTCGGACCGTTGTGCGCGAGGCGCATAACGCGCCCACGCAACCGGCAGGCCAAGGCCACTGCACAGAGGAGGCAGCTCTGGAGGCCACCGAGACAGTCCTCGCGTTCAGGCGCCTGCCCGGCGTCCAGGCGGAGCCGCGGCCCGGCGCCGCCGTCGCCCTGTGGGCCGGCATCGGGGCCGGCACGGCGATAGCCGGAGCGTTCGTGAACCTGCGGCTCGGCGTGCCGGGGCATTCGATCCTCATCGTCCTGCTGCCCTTCGTGTTCGGCCTGGCCTGGGCGCCCCGGGGCAGGGGCGGCGCGGTGATGGGTGGCTCGGCGTTCGGCACGGCCGGGCTGCTGCGCTTCATGGCCCCGCGCTGCGACATCGGCCTGGGGGCGCTGACCAGCCTGCTATTGACGCCCGTCCTGCTGGACGCCGCGCTCGCCCGGGCAAGGAACGGACGGGGCATCTACGCCATGTGCGCGGCGGCGGGCCTGGCGAGCAACATGCTGGCCTTCGCCATGCGACTGACGGCGAAGCTCCTCACCTCGCCCCCCGTGCTCGTGGCGGCCTGGTGGCCCCGCGCCATTTGCACCTACCCCCTTTGCGGCGCGGCGGCGGGCCTGGCGGCGGCAGCGGTGTTCTTTCGCCTGCGTCGGGAGCGCGGCGCCCGCCACGGCGTTGACAGGCGAACGGTGGTCGCCGGGGTGAGCCTGCTGGTGGCCCTGGCGTTCGCGGCGGGCATGTGGAGGGCGGCAGCCGGCGGAGGAGGCGGCCGGCGGGGCGAGGGCCATGCCGCCGAAGTAGGCCGCCGCCTGGCGGCGCTGGCGGCAGCGCGCCTGGAGCCCGGTTCGCGCGTCGTCGTAGTCAGCGGCGAACTGGCCGGCACACAGTCGGCGCTGCGCGGTGCGGAGGTGAGGGCCCTCACGCAGGGCCTCGCCGAGGCGGGCATCAAGGTAGCCAAGGTGGTCCGCCCCCGGGCGGGAACAGCGGACCTGGACGAGCAGAGCTGCGGGGCCGGCGCGCCCCTGCTGATCGCGGCGGCGGCCACCGCCCCCAGGGC
>LJUE01000075.1 GCA_001303885.1 Planctomycetes bacterium SM23_32
GTGCTGTTCCTCATCACCTGGGGCAGCCGCGTCACGCACGTGGTGCGGCACCACTTCGAGATCAGGGACGGCGTGGTCGCACGGCACTGGGCCGACCAGACGCCCTGACACGCTTCCCGCTGGCCCGCCCCTCACACCCATCCCCTGAGCTGCACGGCTTCGGCCACGCGCTGCACCGCCACCATGTAGGCGGCCATCCGCATGTGGGTGTCTTCGGCCCGCGCACACTCGTAGACCTCGTGGAACGCCCGCGTCATCTTGCCGTCCAGTTCCTCGTTGGCCCTGTCGGCGCTCCAGTAGTAGCTGGAGAGGTTCTGGACCATTTCGAAGTACGAGGCGACCACGCCGCCGGCGTTGGCCAGGAAATCGGGGATGAAGAAGACGCCGTTCCTGTGCAAGATTTCGTCCGCCTCGGGCGTCTGAGGCCCGTTGGCCAGCTCGCACGAGATGCGGGCCTTGATCTTGGGCGCGTTGCCCCCGGTTATCACGTTCTCGAGCGCCGCCGGGAACAGGACGTCCACGGGCAGCTCCAGCAGCGCCTCGTTGCTGATGGGTTCGGAGCCGGGGAAGCCCGCCACGGCCCCCGTGTCCAGCTTGTGCTTGACGAGGGCCTCTGCCGGCATGCCCTCCCGGTTGATGATGCCGCCGCTGGTGTCGCTGACGGCAAGGACGCTGCAGCCAAGCAACTGCTCGGCCAGCAGCGCGGCGTACTGCCCGGCGTTGCCGAACCCCTGGATGGCTACCGTGGCGCCTTCGGTCTGGATGCCGAGGGCGGCGGCGGCCTCGCGCACGATGCAGCAACCGCCGCGCGCCGTGGCGTCGGCTCGACCCAGCGACCCGCCGACCGGGATCGGCTTGCCCGTGATGACGCCGGGACGATGCCGGCCGCCGTGCATGAACTCGTATTCGTCCATCATCCACGCCATGATCTGGGGCGTGGTGTAGACGTCCGGTGCGGGCACGTCCATGTCGTCGCCGAGCAGCCGACCGACCTGGCGGACGTAGGCGCGGCTCAACCTCTCCAGTTCGCCCTGGCTCATCGCCTTGGGGTTGCAGATGACGCCGCCCTTGCCGCCGCCCAGCGGGATGTCGGAGACGGCCGTCTTCCACGTCATCCAGGCCGCCAGAGCCCGGACGGTGTCTATCGTCTCGTCGGGGTGATAGCGTATCCCCCCTTTGCAGGGCCCCCGGGCGTCGTTATACTGCACGCGGAACCCGTGGAAGACCTGCGTCCGGCCGTCGTCCATCTTCACCGGCAAGGTCACGTGGAGCTCGCGCAGGGGCCACCTGAGCAGCTCGTGCAGCGCTGCGTCCAGGCCGAGCCGCTCGGCCGCGGCGTCGAGCTGGCGCTGGGCAATCTGGAAGGGATTGTCCGCCGGGGCCATAGGTTCTCCTCCTGAACGGGTGATGCGAGACGGGCCGACCGACAAGAATTGGCTACCTTAGCGCGGCGGGCGCGCCCTGTCAACGAAACGCAGCCCTGCTGTCCGGCCCGCTGGGCCGCTCCGTCCGGGGGACCAGATGCGCGAGACCCTTCTGTCCACCGGCATACCGTCGCTCGACAACATGGTCGAGCAGGTGATGCTGGGGGACAACATCGTCTGGCTGGTCTCCTCGCCCGAGCAGTACGATTACTTCGTCTCGCGCCTGGTTGAGCACTGCGTGCAGCAGCGCCGGCCCCTGAACTACGTGCACTTCGAGGAGCGGATAGACTACTCGGCGCTGGCCAGCGCCCGTGACGTCCGGGTGATTGGGTTGGACCCGGGGGAGGGGCCGGAGGCGGCGCTGGAGCTGCTGAGGCAGACGGTCGAGGCCGAGCAGCCGGGCGCCCACTACGTCTTCGACGACCTGTCCGTGCTGTGCCTGGCCTGGGGGGACGAGGACGCGTTCGTGGACTTCTTCCGCGGCATCTGCCCGCTGCTTTTCGAGCGGGAAGCCGTGGCTTACTTCGCCCTGCTGAAGGGCGAGCAGTCCAACAGCACGGTGGCCAGGATCCGCGACACCACCCAGATCCTGCTCGACGTCTACGAGCAGGATGGCATGGTGATGCTCCAGCCGATCAAGGTGTGGGACCGCTATTCGGAGCGGATGTTCCACCCGCACGTGCTGTCGGGAGGCCAGCTCATACCGGTCGAGGCCCTGCCGGGCGCCGCGGCGGAGGCGGCCACTCCGTCGGAGGCCGACCTGCTGGCCGGCTACCATCAGCGCACCGGCGACGAGAAGTCGCTCTCGACCCGCGAAGAGCTGATCCGCAGCATCATCAGCAACCGGCCCGAGTACATCCGCATCGCGCGGGACTACTTCTCGGTGCGCGACCTGATGGACATCAAGAGCCGCATCGTGGGCGGCGGCATCATCGGCGGCAAGGCGGCCGGCATGCTGCTGTCCAACCGCATCCTGCGCTCGGCCTGGTCGAAGGAGGGTCGGGCCGACCGGCTGCGCCAGCTCAAAGCCCCCGAGTCCCACTTCGTCGGCTCGGGCGTCTACTTCAACTTCCTGATCAACAACAACCTGATGCACTGGCTGGACCTCAAGCACCAGGGGCCCTCGGAGATGCGCGCCGCGGCGGAGCGACTGGCGGCCGACTTCCAGGCGGGCGAGTTCCCGCGGGCCGTGCGCGAGGGGCTTCGGCGCGTGGTGCGACGCTTCCAGGGGCAGCCCATGATCGTGCGCTCCTCCAGCCTGCTGGAAGACAGCTTCGACACGGCCTTCGCCGGCAAGTACGAGAGCGTCTTCCTGGGCAACCAGGGCGAGCCCAACGAGTGCCTGGAAGAGCTGCTCGGGGCGGTCAAGCAGGTGTATGCTTCGTCGCTCGGGGCTGACGCGCTCACCTACCGCCGCCGCCACGGGCTGCTGGAGTTCCAGGAGCGCATGGCGGTCCTGATCCAGAGGGTGGAAGGTAGCTCCTACCGGGGGCTCCACTTCCCGCCGGTGGCCGGCGTGGCGTTCAGCCGCAACCCCTACCCCTGGAGCGAACGGATAGACGCGCGTGCCGGCCTCGTGCGGCTCGTCGTCGGCCTGGGAACGCGGGCCGTCAACCGCGTCGAGGCCGACTACCCGCGCCTGGTCGCACTCAGCCATCCGGGCCTCCACCCCGACGGCGACTACATGAGCTCCCTCCAATACCACCAGCGCCACATGGACGTCATCAGCCTGGAGTCCAACAGGCTGGAGACGGTCGCCATCCGCGACGCCCTCGGCCCGGACCACCCGCTGGCGCCTTACGTGTTCTCGGTGTTCCGGGACGGCTTCCTGCGCGCCCCCGTCGGGCGACGGCTATCGGACGCGGACGGGGAGCTGACGGTGACCTTCCAGAACCTGCTCGGGCGCACTGACTTCGTGGACCTGGTGCGCGAGGTGCTGGAGACCGTCGAGGCCTGCTACCGCTACCCGGTGGACATCGAGTTCACCCTCGACCTGGCCGAGCGCGATCGGGTGAGCTTCTGCCTGCTGCAGTGTCGGCCCCTGACGCAGCGCACGGAGTTCCTCCCCGCCGCGCTGCCCATGGGGCTGCCCGACGAAGACGTGCTGTTCACCACGCGCAGGGCCGTGCCGAACGGTGAGCTGCACGACGTGCGCTACATCGTCCTCATAGACAGCCGCAGCTACGACGCTGTGCCGTCCAACGAGGTCAGGACGCGGCTGGCGCGGGCGGTGGGGGCCGTCAACGACCACCCCGAAGTGCTGGCGGGGCGCTTTGCCCTGATCGGCCCGGGCCGGTGGGGCTCGGTCAACATCGAGCTCGGCGTGCCGGTGACCTACTCGGAGATCAACAACGCCGAGCTGCTCATGGAGATGGCCCGTCAGACGGGAAGCTACACGCCGGAGGTCTCCTACGGGACGCACTTCTTCCAGGACCTGGTGGAGTCAGGCATCTTCTACCTGCCCGTCTATCCCGACGACCGCGCCTGCGCGTACAACGAGGCGTTCTTCGAGAGCGCTCGGAATGAGCTTGGCCGGCTCGTGCCGGAGTACGCAGACGTGGCCGCCTACCTGAAGCTCATAGACCTGCCGGCCAACGCCGCCGGCCGGCTGCTGCACGTCGCCATGAACCAGCCCGAGGCCCGCGCCATCGGCTACCTCGCCCCGCCGGCGGGGCAGGGGGGCGCAGGAGACGAGCCGTCGCCTTAGGGCCGCCGGATGCCCTGTGGAAAACGCGCCATCGGCCTCCCGGAGCAGGGGCTTCTGGCGGCGCGGCGGCAGGATGTGGCGCAGCCGCCCCGTCTGCGGCCAGTGACAGCCGAGGCGGGCGTCCCACATGGCGCGTATTCGACGGGGCAATCGCCGGGCTCACACGAGGAAGGGGCACCGCAGGCGCCTTGACGACTCGGTGCCCCGTGCTGTGCCGACCTTGTCCCCGAACGCCCTCAGACAGTCAGGGCGCCGGTTGTGATCGCCACGTTGTCCAGGATGACCTCGGCCGCGTCCAGGCCCGCCTCCATCACGTAGGGTATGCCGGAGACCTGGGCCGCCTCCCTGGTGAGGGCGATGAGGTCGTCGCGGCTGATGGTGCTGACGCTGAAGTTGCGGCTGCCGGCCATGATCTGCTGAAGGCCGGTCCTGAGCTTCTGGATGAAGGTGTAGACGGCTATGCCGCCGAGCGGCATCTGGTCAACTGCCTCGCCGTACTGGTCCTTCAGCTCGTCGTAGCAGTAGAAGATCTTCTGCACGGTGTCGCCGTGGACGCTGACGGTCTTGGGCAGGTCGCCGTCCTCGAGCCACTTGCCGACGTTCTTGCCCACGAAGCCCGGGATCATCAGGGCCCGGCCCATGCAGATGGCCTTCACGTAAGGGGCGCCCATGGCGATGGCCTTGAAGATGTGGTCCTCCATGGACAGGCCGCCGGCGATGGCTATGTCCGGCACGTGCAGGCCCCGACCGGCCAGCTTCTGGCAGAACTGGTAGGTGAGCGCTTCGAGGTAGAAGGTGGGGATGCCCCACTCGTTCATCATGCGCCACGGGCTCATGCCCGTGCCGCCGGGCGCGCCGTCAATGGTCAGCAGGTCTATGCCGGCCTCGGCCGACCAGCGCAGCGCCATGGCCAGCTCGCGCGCCCCGTAGGCGCCCGTCTTGAGCGTGACGCGCTGGGCGCCCAGGTCGCGCAGGCGCTCCACCTCGGCCACGAAGCCCTCGGGGTCCACGAAGCCGAGCCTGCTGTGCCGCTCGAAAGAGGTGATCTCGCCGTCGCGGTACGCCTTCTCCACGTGGAGCAGGGCCGGGTCCGGGGTCACCAGGTAGCCGCGGCTCTGGAGTTCGCGCGCCCGCTCGATCGTGTCCACCTTGATCTCGCCGCCGATGCACTTGGCGCCCTGGCCCCACTTCAGCTCGATGGTCTGCACGCCGAGTTCGCGCACGCAGTACTCGGCCACGCCCAGGCGCGTGTCCTCCACGTTGAGCTGCACCACCAGGTCGCCGTAGCCGTTGTGCCACCGGCGCCACGAGCTGACGCGGCGGTCCATCTCCGGGCTCTTGGCCACCTTGCCGTCGCCGTCCAGCTCGAGCTGCGGATCAACGCCGCAGACGTTCTCCCCGCAGACCAGCGTGATGCCGGCGATGGCCGCGCCCGTCGCGAAGCTCTCCCAGTTCTTCGCCGCGATGTCCGTCGAGCCGAGCGCGCCGGTGAAGACCGGGACGGTCAGCTTGACCTTGCTGCTGCGGCCGTACTCGACCTCGGTGGAGACGTTGGGGAAGATGCAGTCGTCCGGGTTGGCCTCCAGTCCGCTGGACAGCCCCTCGGCGCCCAGGGCGTAGCCCTGGATGTTGAGGTGGGAGTAGTCCAGCGGGTACTCCTTCTCGGCGCCGGCCGTTATCTCGCCGAACGGGCCGGGGTAGAGGAGCTCCCGCCCCCGCATGGAGGCCTGGAAGATCTCGCAGTTGCCCCGGCAGCCGTCAATGCAGCGCGAGCAGACGCCACTGCTGGGCGTCACGTCGCGGCTGCGGTTGCGGCACTCCAATGCTTCCGAACCGTTGGGTCGCATGAGCGTCATACGCACTCCCTCCTCTCGAGACGGGCGACGCTAAGGGCGATGGTCGAACCGATGCGCTGTTCGGATCGTGAGCGATAGAGCAGCAATGCCCCTATCTTCCCGGTAGATTGAGCAAAGGGGGTGCCACAGGGCCGGCTGCCCCGAAAGGCCCTTTTCAGGCCTTTGTGCCAGGCCGCGGGGCCCTACGCGGGCCGGGAAGGGCGCTCAGGGACTGACCACTGCGCACATAATGGGCATGCCGGCGGGCGCGTGCGGGCCGCCTGGACGCGCCGGGGCCGGGGCACGGGTCAACTCCCAAGGCCGTAGGCCTGGATGCGGTCCCGCAGCGTGTTGCGGCTGACCCCCAGCTCGCGGGCCGCGCGGGTCTGCACGCTGTCGTTGGCCGCCAGCACATGGGAGAACAGGACCCGCTCGACGGCCGCGATGACGGCGTCGTAGACCTGGCCCGGGGCGGTGCGACGCACCGAGGCGATGAAGGGCAGCAGGGCCTCGCGTGGGTCGGTCTGGGGCTCCGGCCGGGGCCTGCGGACGGCCTCCCGCATCGGCTCCGGCAGCAGTTCGGCCGTTATGGTGCCGGTCTGGCTCAGCACGATGGCCCTCTCGACGCAGTTCTCCAGCTCCCGCACGTTGCCCGGCCAATCATAGGCCATCAGCAGGTCCAGCGCCTCGCGTGAGAGCCGGGTCACGCGCTTGCGGTTCTCCCTGCTGAAGACCTCCATGAAATGCTCCAGCAGCAGGGGGATGTCCTCTTGGCGCTCCCGGAGCGGGGGCACGTAGATGGGCACGACGTTGAGCCGGTAGAAGAGGTCCTCGCGGAACGCGCCCTCCTTCACCGTCCGACCGAGGTCAACGTTGGTGGCACAGACCACGCGCACGTCTGCGTTGACCACCTCGGAGGAGCCGACGGGCTCGAACTCCTTTTCCTGGAGCACCCGCAGCAGCTTCACCTGGAGCTGGCTGCTCATGCTGCTGACCTCGTCCAGGAAGATGGTGCCCCCGTCGGCCAGCGCAAAGCGGCCGATGCGGTCCTGCACCGCGCCCGTGAAGGCCCCTCTGACGTGGCCGAACAGCTCGGACTCCAGCAGCGAGTCGGGCAGGGCGCCGCAGTTCACCGCCACGAAGGGTCGCTCCTTGCGCGGGCTGTTGCCGTGGATAACGCGGGCGATCAGCTCCTTGCCCGTGCCCGTTTCGCCCTGGATCAGGACGGTGGCGTTGCTGCGGGCCACCACCTGGGTGATGGCCAGCACGTCCTGCATCTTGAGGGATGCGCCGACGATGTTGCCCACAGCATAGCGGGACTCGGTGGCGCCGCGCGCGCCGACGGCCTTGAGCAGCTCCTCCTTCTCGACCGCCACCATGCGGTTGATCTTGATGGCCTGGGAGATCATCGAGCCGACGATGTGGAGCAGGCGCTGGTCCTTCTCCAGGGTGGGGGCGTCAACGAATTCCCGGTCTATGCTGAGGGCGCCGATCACCTCTTCACCGACGCGCAGCGGCACGCAGACGAACGATATGGGCGGGCCCGCCATGTCCTTGCGGCGGGCGCCCGTGCGGTTCAGGAAGCGCGGGTCAAGGCTGATGTCGGCCACAGCCACCGGCTCGCCGGTCTGCACGACGGCGCCGGTCACGCCCTCGCCGAGCTGATAGACGCCGCGCGACATCTCATCGGGGCTCAGCCCGTGGGCCGCGGCGATGCGCAGCGTGCTGGTGGCCCGGTCCTCCAGCACCAGGGTGCCCCTCTTCATGTCCAGCCCGCGGGCCAGTATGCCCATGATGCTCTCGAAGACAGCGTTCAGGTTCAGGCTGCTGCCCAGGGCGCGGCTGATCTCGCGCAGCAGCCGCATCTCGAGCTCCTCGCGCTGCTGCGGCACGGGCCGCGGCCGGCCGTCCACCGACTCGAAGTAGTGGGGCGCTCCGATGCGGCAGCCCGGCCGGTCGTCCGCCTTGCGCACCGTCAGTTCGATGCCGCTCTCGCCGACGCCGAGTTCGATGACCACCTGCGTGATGTGCAGCAGCTTGGCCAGGAAGCTCGGCGAGTGCGCGTGCTTCTCGGTGATCCAGTAGGCCAGCGTTCCCAGGTCGTAAAGCTTGGGGCAGAGGTAGCTGAAGAACTTCAGCACGCGTTCCTCGCCGCCCCACAGCTCGAGCATCGCCGTCGGGCTGTCGAATACGTAGCGCCCCTTCCGCCCGGCCTGCTCGGCCAGGCGGTCGAGCACCTTGCTCAGGTGTTCCGCGTCGGCCGGCTGAGAGACGCGCGTGATGCTCGCCGTCTCGGACTCGGGCTGGCGGTAGAAGTCCGCGAAGAAGCGGTCGTCCTTGCCGAAACCCGACGTGAACGCGTCCACCAGATGGAAGCGCGGCAGCACGTCGTCGGTCACATAACGGCTGATGATGGACTGCGGCGAGTGGCTGAAGCTGATGAACACGATGCTGTTGTCGTCGGCGGCCGCCGTGCGCAGAAAGCTGCGCGTGAAGAACTCCACCGGCGCCCCCGAGTCCACCT
>LJUE01000076.1 GCA_001303885.1 Planctomycetes bacterium SM23_32
GGCCCGGGCGAGGAGAGGCTGATGTTCACCACCGTCCTGTCGTCCGGATGCCGCTCGACGCGGCGCACGGCGTTGCGCAGCCCTTCGAGATAGGACCCCCTGCTGACGCCGCCGTCCGGGTCGGAGACGGGCACGCTCACCAGCCGCGCCCGGCAGTAGCTGCGCAGAACGCGCGCGACCAGGCTCCCGTGCGCCACGTCGGCCGCGCGCAGGCCGGCCGCCCTGCCTTCCACGAAGTCCATCTGCACCGGCGAGTCGAGCACGAGCACCGCCACGTCATCGGCCGGCGCGCCCGGTTCCGCTCCGCAGCCGGCCGAGGCGGCGGCCGCCAGCGTGATGAGCGCGAGCAGCAGCGTCCTCATGGCCCCCCACCCCCTGCCCACGGCAGCGCCGGCACCGGCTCCCGCTCAGGCGTCCGCCAGGCAGCCGCGCAGGTAGGCGGCGAACCGGTCCACGCCCGTCACCGGATCGTCGGGCTCCTCGTACTCGATGGACAGGTAGCCGCGGTAGCCGGCGTCGCGCAGGATGCGCACGACACGGCGGTAGTCCACGCTCTTGCGCTCTTCGCCCTGGCGCACGGTCACCTTGGCGTGCGTGGTCACCGCCAACGGCGCGCAGCGGCCGTACTGCTCGTAGATATCGCCCGTGAAGTTGCCGAAGTCGAGGTTCAGCCCCACCCACGGGCCGCCGGCGAACGGTTCGAGCAGGGCGAGGACACCGTCGGCGGTGGCCGTCAGGCCGCCGTGGTTCTCCAGGGCCACTACGACGCCGCACTGCGCGCCCACCTCGGCGCAGCGCTCCAGGCCCTCGCGCACCCAGCCGGCGGCCGTCTCCTCTGCGACGCCTTTCGGCAGGCCCCCCGCGAAGACGCGCAGCACGGGCGAGCCGAGCCGGGCCGACTTCTCCAGCCAGTCGCAGACGTGCGCCACCTGCTTCGCGCGCGCTTCGGCGTCGGCGCTGATGAAGTTGCCGCCGACCGCCGTCCCCGCCACGTCGAGCCCCCGGGCGAACGCCTCCCGCTTGACGTGGGCCAGGTAGCCGGCGTCCTCCTGCGGGAAGTAGTACTGGGTCAGTTCCACGCCGTCGAAGCCGAGATCGCGGCAGGTGTCGAGGAATCCCTCAAGCGTCATGCGGCCCGCCGTGAGCAGGTCGCGATAGGAATACGCACAGCAACTCAGTCTCATGGTCCGCTCCTTCCATCGGGCGCCGCCCGGCCCTCAACCCACGGGCGTGTGCTGGACCTCGCGGTCGCCCTGCACGCCGTGGCTCTTGGGCGGGGACGGAAAGGACGACTTGGCAAAGTGGGACACCAGCTCGTCCGCCACCTCGGGGCGGCCGGGCAGGATGTTGTCACGCTCGCGAGGGTCTGCGATGAGGTCGTAGAGCTCGTCCGGCTGGCCGCCGCCCCGCACGACGTAGCCGTAGCGCCTGTCGCGCACGGCCCTGTCGGCCACGCCGTAGTAGCCCGAGATCGTCGCCTGGCGGACCTCCTCCGCCTCGCCGCGGATGACAGGCATCAGGCTGCGGCCGGCCATGTCGCGCCCGGCCGCGGCGCACCCGAGGGCATCCAGCCAGGTGGGCGCCAGGTCGGGGAACTGGGCCAGCACGTCCAGCCGCCGGCCGCCGTACCGGCCCCCGGGGAACCGCATCACCAGCGGCACCTTCAGCAGCTCGCTGTGCATGCGGTCGCCGCCCTTGAGGAACTTGCCGCGGTCGGCCAGCGGATGGCCGTGGTCGGCCAACACGCACAGCAGCGTATCTTCCAAGTAGCCCATCGCCCGCATCCCGTCAAAGAGCCGCCCCAGGCACCAGTCCACGTAGGCGACCTCGCCGGCGTAGAGGCCGCGCACGCACTCGATGACGCCTTCGTCGCCCCAGTCGAGCGCGTGCCCGCCCATGGGCAGGATGATGCGCGGGCCGTCGTAATCGGCCGGCACGAACCGGTCGAAGTCCGCGGGCGGCATCCAGGGCTCGTGGTTCTGAAAGGTGTCCAGCCACAGGAACTTCGGCCGGTCGGAGCGGTTGCGCCTGAGCCAGTCCAGCGCCGCGTCCACCGTGCGGCAGCAGGCGAAATCCTCGGGCCGTTTCCAGTCGTCAGTGTTCTTCAAGAACTGCAGCACGCGGCCGCGCCACACGTCGTCGTAGTTCTCGTTGACATAGTCCTCAAGGCGGCGGTTGCGGGGCGGATCGGTGCGGTAGGCGTCGTATTCCTGCCCGCGGACCCACCGGAACCCATGGAACCCACGGTGGAAATTCATGTCGGGCTTGAACAGGTGATAGGTGTCGGCAACGAGGAAGCCGAGGAAGCCCTCGGCGCGCAGCAGTTCGGCCAGCGTCACGTCGGCAGGCTCGAGCGGCTTCCACGGCCGATGCAGCAGCGTGTGATGGCCGGTGTAGAGCTCCGTGCGCACGGGGATAGTGGGAAGCCCCTCGGGATAGCAGTTGTCGAAGACGACGCTCTCGGCGGCGAGCGCGTCCAGATTAGGCGTCTGAAGCGGACAGCCGTCCCATCCGTAGAAGGAGACGTGGTCCTGGCGCAGCGAGTCCAGCATGATGACGGCGAGATTCATGGCCATCCCCCGCAAGCGGCGGCCCGGCAGCGCGTCGGGCGGGCCAGTGTATGGGGGGCCGCCCAAGCTGTCAAACGCCGCACGCGAGCGGCCCCGAGCCAGCCGGACGGGGACGCGCGGACCTTCCCAAGATGCGACAAGGCCGCCTCCGGCTGCCGGCCGACGCCCCGGTCGGCGTGCCGCCCGCAACTGCCCCGGGGGCTCCCGAAGGGGCCGCGCCGCCCGTGCAGGGGCCGGCCGGCCGCCAGTTCCGTGCAGGCGGAGACTTGACTTTGCGTGGCCCGCGCCTATAATCTTACCCGTAATCCGTGGTTACCATGCAGCACCTGGGAAGAGGGAAAACCGGCCGAGGAGGGTGTAGATGAACGCCTTGTCGAAGGTTCTGATCGTCCTTGTCCTTGTGCTGAGCGTGGGTTTTGCCGTCTCGCAGATGGTCCTGTACGGCAAACGGGAGCACTACGGCGAGCTCTACATGGAGGAGCACAAGGCTCGAGGCGTCGCCGAGGCCGCCCAACAGGATTCCGAGAAGGGGCTGCGGGACGTCAAGGCGCAACTGGACCAGCTCAGGCTGAAGACGGACGGAGAGATCCAGGAGCTCAAGCAGGACCTGGCGGATGAGCAGGGACGTGCTAGGGACCTGACGACCCAGAACACCGGCCTGACAGCCGCCATGCAGGGGGCGACCAACCAGATAGACAACCTGATGGCGCGTAACACCACCCTCCAGGACACCAATGAGGGGCTGCAAGGCCAGGTCAAGGAGCGCGACGAGAGCATCAAGAAGAATCTGGACACCATTGACGGCCTCCAGACGACCGTCGCCGAGCGCGAAGGCACCATCGGCGACCTGGAGCACGAGCTGACCGAGCAGAAGAAGGCCTACCAGCAGCTGGCCCTGAGCGAAGAGCGCCTCCAGGCCATCGTCGGAGAGCTGGTTGAGCGCGGCGTGCACGTGCCGCCCGCCCCCCTGCCCGTCATCAACGGCCGCGTCGTCAGGGTGGACCTGGAGCACGGCGTGGCCGTGGTGGACAAGGGCAGCGAGGCCGGCGTCAAGCCCAACACGCAGTTCACCATCTACGACGATGACGGCTACATAGCCCGCCTCGTCATCCACGACGTGCAGCCGGAGGTCTCGGCCGGGCGCGTCCGGTTGCTGGTCGAGGACAGGGACATCAGACAGGGCGACAAGGTGACCACGGAGATCCCCTGAAGCCGGTCCCGACTTCCCCACTGGCAGCAAGAGAGCGCGGACAATGGATAGTAAGCTGATCCAGGGCCTGCTGATCGCCTCATGCATCTTCCTGGTGTTCGCCATCCTGCTGACCGTGGCGGACATCATGCGCTACAAGGGCCTGCCGGAGCGGGCCGGCCCGGCGCCTGCCGCCAGGCGACCGACGCCGGCAGTGACCGTGCCCGCTGAGACGCCCACCGCCGAGGCCGAGATGCCCGAAGAACCGGGACCCGAAGAGGCGGCGGAAGGGCCCGAGGAACCGGCAGCCGAATGAACACGGCCGCGGGCGCGCCGGCGGGTCCCAGCGCCCGGCCGCCGTCCGCAGAACACAGTTAGTGTACGAACACGCAAAGGCCGGGTAGCCTCGCAGAAAAGAGGCTGCTTCGGCCTTTTCTTTTGTCCCGCGCGAGGGTTTGCACTGCCGCCGTGCGCCGCGCTATAATTGCGGCGGCCCCAAGGGCCGCTTGAGCGGGGGCTCGGTTGGAGGACGGCAGCGGGATGGCTCCCAGAGCAGAAGTCACCGTCAGGAAAGCCCTCAACTTCGTCATGAGCATGGGGGCACTCGACCTGGGCATTGACCTGGGCACAGCCAACACGCTGGTCTGCGTGCCCGGCAAGGGTCTGGTCCTGATGGAGCCCTCCGTCGTCGCCATCAAGTCCGGCACCAATCCGCCCGTCGTCCCCTTGAACGGACGCGCCGTCGGCTATGAAGCCAAGCGCATGATCGAGCGCACCCCCGACAACATCCGCGCCATCCGCCCCCTGAAGGACGGCGTCATCGCCGACTTCGAGATCACCGAGATCATGCTGCGCTACTTCATCAAGAAGGTGCAGCGCCGCTCCTGGGGGGTCAGGCCGCGCGTGCTGGTCAGCGTGCCCAGCGGCATCACGGCCGTCGAGAAGAAGGCCGTCATGAACAGCGCCATCCACGCCGGCGCCCGCCGGGTCTACACCGTGGCCGAGCCGAAGGCGGGGGCCATCGGCGCCGGGCTGAACATCAGCGAGCCGGTCGGCACGATGATCATTGACATCGGCGGCGGCACCACGGAAGTGGCCGTCTTGAGCCTGGGCGAGATCGTCACCCTGGAGAGCTTCGGGGTCGCCGGCGACGAGATGGACGAGGCGATCATCACCTACGTGCGCGACATGTACGGTCTGGAGATCGGCCACCGCACCGCCGAGGAGGCGAAGATCGCCATCGGATCGGCCTACCCCCTGCAGGAAGAGGTCAGCTACGAGATCCGGGGCAAGGACATCGCCGCCGGCCTGCCGCGGCGGCTCGAGATATCCAGCGCCGAGATACGCGAAGCCATCAGCGGCCCGATCCACCAGATCATAGACGCCGCCAAGTCCTGCCTGGACAGGACGCCCCCCGAGCTGGCCAGCGACCTGATCAACACGGGCATTACGCTGGTCGGCGGCGGCGCCATGATACCCGGCCTGGCCGAGCTGGTGGCCGAGGAGACCGGCCTGGACGTGCGCGTGGCCGACGACCCCATCACCGCCGTGGCCCGCGGCACCGCCATCCTGCTGGAGCGCCTCGACGAGTACGAGGACGTGCTCAGCGAGGACTGAGGCCCCCCGCCTCTCGCCAGCCTACAGCCTCACGTTGACGCCCTTGCGCTTCAGGTAGGCCTTCAGGTCGGGGATCTTGATCTCGCCGAAGTGGAAGACGCTGGCGGCCAGCAGCACGGCCGCCTTGCCCTCGGTGGCCGCCTCGTAGAAGTGCTCCGGCTTGCCCGCTCCCCCGCTGGCGATGACGGGCACTCGCACGCGCTCGGCGATGCCCCGCGTCAGGGGGATGTCGTAGCCGTCCTTGGTGCCGTCGGCCGCCTTGCTGGTGGGCAGGATGGCGCCCGCGCCTCGGTCTTCGGCGGCCTTGGCGAACGCGAAGGCGTCTATGCCCGTCGCCGTCCGCCCGCCGTCAACGTAGACCTCGTAGCCGCCCGGCACGTCGTCGGAGGCGTCGGCGTCTATGGCAACCACTATCCGCTCGGGGCCGAACGCGGCGGCGGCCCGCTCGATCAGGTCGGGCGTGCGCACGGCGGCGCTGCTCATGCTCACTTTGTCGGCCCCGGCCTCGAGCGCCGCCTCCACGTCGGCCAGCTCCTTCACGCCGCCGCCGAGGGTCAGGGGCACCGTCACCACCTCGGCCACGCGGCGGAAGACTTCCAGGTTGCTCTTGCGTTTCTCGACGGTGGCGGTGATGTCGAGGAAGGCCAGCTCGTCGGCGCCGTCCGCCTGGTAGGCCTCGGCGCATTCGACGGGGTCCCCGGCGTCCCGCAGGTCCACGAAGTGCACCCCTTTGACCACCCGTCCGTCCTTCATGTCCAGGCACGGCATGATGGCTACGTAGTCCGCCACGGCACTTCCTCCTCGGGTCAATGGCGCCGCCAGCGTACCCGTTCGGGGCGCGGTTTCAAGGGGCGGGCCGGGCCACGACCTTGCGCGGGCCGGGCTTTCTGCTATCCTGCACGGGGGAGCACGAGGACTGACCAGCCGCAGGGAGATGCCTCATGGAATACGCCAGGCTCGGCGGCAGCGACGTGGAGGTCTCGCGCGTCATCTTCGGCGCGTGGGCCATAGGCGGCTGGAAGTGGGGCGGCACCGACGACGAGGAGGCGGTGGCGGCCATACGCCGGGCTGTCGAGCTGGGCGTCAACACGATTGACACGGCGCCCATGTACGGCTTCGGCCACAGCGAGAGCGTGGTGGGGCGGGCCGTGCGCGGCATGCGCGACCGAGTGGTGATCGCCACCAAGTGCGGCCTGCGATGGGACCGCACCGACGGGGAGCGCTACTTCGACACTGAGGACGCCGACGGCCGTCCCGCGACCGTCTACCGCTGCCTGAAGCCGGACGCCGTGCTGGAGGAGATTGACCAGAGCCTGGAGAGGCTCGGCGTGGACTGCGTGGACCTTTACCAGTGCCACTGGCCCGACAGCACCACGCCGATTCAGGAGACGATGGAAGCGCTGAACCAGATCCTCCAGAAGGGCAAGGCGCGCGCCGTGGGCCTGAGCAACTTCAGCGCCGAGATGACCGAGGAGGCCCGCCGGCACGCCCCCATCGCCAGCGACCAGCCCCTCTACAACATGCTGGACCGCGACGCCGAGGCGAACCTGCTGCCCTACTGCGCGGACAACGGCGTGGGCGTCATCTGCTACAGCCCGCTCCATCAGGCGCTCCTGACGGGCAAGGTGACAATGGAGCGGACCTTCGGGGGGGACGACATCCGCCCCGGCAAGCCGTGGTTCCGGCCGCAGAACCGGCGGCGCGCGCTGGAGTTCCTCGACAGGATAAGGCCCATCGCCGAGAAACACGGCAAGACGCTGGCCCAGACGGCCATCAACTGGTGCCTCTGCCAGCGCGGCGTGACGGCCGCCATCGTCGGCGCCCGGCGACCCGAGCAGGTGGAGGAGAACGCCGGCGGCGCCGGATGGAGCCTGGACGACGAAGACCTGGCTGCCATCCGCACTTACCTCGACGAACTGGGCGGGCCGACGCAGTAGCGACACGTAGGACCTCAGCAACGAGGGCCAGGCCATCCCATGAAAGCAGCAAGCATCCGCGAGAAGGGCGTGGTGGAACTGATTGACGTGCCGGACCCCCGGCCGGGGCCCGGCCAGGCGCTCGTCCGCCCGCTCCAGTGCGGCATATGCGGCAGCGACCTGCACGTCTATCGCGGCGCCTGGAAGGGCGGCGGCAAGCTGGGCCACGAGGTCTGCGCCGTGGTCGAAGAGCTGGGCGAAGGGCTCGCCGGTCCCCCGCCGGGCACGCGGGTCTGCGCCGAGTGCTTCTATCACTGTGGGCAGTGCCGCTTCTGCCGGCAGGGCGACTACAACCTGTGCGAGTCCATCTCCTACCTTGACGCCCCCGAGCACAGCGCCATGGCCGAGCGGGCCGTGCTGCCGGCCGGCTCGCTGTTCGCCGTCCCCGATGAGCTGTCGGACGCCGCCGCGATGCTGGTTGAGCCGATGGCGGTGTCCTTCCACGCGGTGAGGCGCACGGGCGTGAGCCGGGGCGCAAGCATAGGCATCATCGGCGCCGGCACCATCGGCCTGCTCTGCGTCGTGGCGGCAAGGGCGGCCGGGGCGTCGCCCATCATCGTGGCCGCCAAGCACCCCCACCAGGCGGCGCTGGCCCGGGAGCTGCGCGCCGACAGGGTTGTCTCCATCGGCGAGGAGAAGCCGGCCGACGCCATGCGTCATCCGGAGACGGGCGAGAAGCTCGACGCCGCCATAGACGCGGTGGCGCTCGGCACGACCTTCTCCACGGCCCTCTCCGTCGTGCGCCGACAGGGCAGCGTCGTGGTGGTGGCGGGCATCACGAGGCCGCTGCTCTCGGCCCTGGGGCCGCTGGTGGGGGGCGAGCTGCGAGTGACCGGCTCATCCTGCTACGGGACAACGGACGGCGAACCGGATTTCGGCCACGCCATCCGCCTCATCGCGACGGGCGCCGTGCCCGTGGACCGCCTCGTCACGCACACGCTGCCGCTGGAGCAGGTCGCCGAGGCGTTCCGCATCGCCGACGACAAGTCCACCGGCGCCGTCAAGGTGGCTGTGCGCGTCGCCGACTGAGGCGCCTACTCGGTCAGGTAGCCGAACTCGGTGCCCGCCCGGAACTCGCCGACCACGCGGCGGCCTGCCTGCT